>NZ_NEGM01000009.1:0-132311 GCF_002135275.1 Acinetobacter sp. ANC 4973 | reverse complement strand
GCAAAACTATTTTAAAAAAGTAAGGTTTCTGCGATTTATTAATCAATAAAAGGTATTTGGCGAGTTTTGCGGATGACGAATGCCTTTGATTACTTTGGGCTTATCCAAAGTAATAGATGAGCTCCAAGTATTTGATTTAAAAAATATAAGACTCCGTCATGAACAACTAAAAACTAAGGGCTTTATTTCTAAAACCCTTAACTGACTGGTATTAAGCTAATGACAGGCTTTTTATTTGGCTAAAGAACTGAATTACAAAATCAAGTTGGTATTTATTTTACAGTCCGTTTATAAATGTGCTGACTTAATTTTAAGAATAATGACTGTGATCTATAATATTCATCATTTACATTGCGGCACCATGTGCCCTGTTTGTGCACCGCTTTTTGGGCAAAAAGGCTTACATGCCAAAGTGGTTTGTCACTGTCTGCTGGTTGAAACAGATCAGGGACTGGTACTGATTGATACCGGCTTAGGCATCCAAGATCATCTACATCCTCAAGCCCGTTTAGGCAGTTTCGCTGCACGATTCGGACGTATAGAGCATGATTTAGAACTGACCGCCATTGCTCAGATTCAACGCTTAGGCTTTAGCCCTCAAGATGTCAAACACATCTTGGTTTCGCATCTTGACTTTGATCATGCCGGTGGTATTTCAGACTTTCCACATGCCACCGTACATGTGCTCTCGACAGAATATAATGCGACACAAAGTTTTTTCTCACTTAAAAATAAAGCGCGCTATAAAACCCAACAATTTAAACAACACCGCTACTGGAATTTCATCGAACCAGAGCAAGGTGAAACATGGTTTAACCTGCACCAAGTGCAAGGATTTCGCTTATTTCAAGATGAAATTTTAATGATTCCATTATTGGGTCATAGCAAGGGTCACTGTGGCATTGCCATTAAGCAGCAAGATGGCTGGGTATTCTTCTGTGGCGATGCTTATTTTTCACATCTGCAACTCAATCCCCAAAATAAACTCAGAACGCTGGCTAAATTAGAACGTATTTTTGCTGAAAATAATTCAATGCGTTTAGATAACTTACGCAAAATTCAACAACTCGCACAAAGCCAAAATAATATCGAAATTATTTGTGCACATGATCCTGTTGAATTGGAACGCTATCGAGCATGATAAAAAGAACTCTACTTGCCATTTTCATCAGTAGCTCCAGTCTGGTCGGATGTATCACCACACCCACCATTTCGGCAGAACAGCGCCCACCACACTGGGGCAAAGCAATTCATCAACCCGATAATTTTTATCAAATTAGTGAGCAGCTATTTCGTAGTGAACAGCCCAGTGCTGAACTGATTCCACAATTAAAGGCGCACAATATTGATGCTGTGATTAATTTAAGATCGAGAAATGCGGATTTAGCCGTACTGCCATCGACAGATTTTCAATTGATTCATATTCCAATTAATACGTGGGCAATGAACCGTGACGATTTATTGCAGGTGATGCAGCACATTCAGCAAGCCCAAAAACTCAATCAAAAAGTATTGATTCATTGCTATCATGGCTCTGACCGTACGGGTGCAAGTGTTGCCATGTATCGCATTATTTTTGAAAATTGGCAAACTGAAGACGCACTGAATGAAATGAAATATGGTGGTTACGGCTTTCACCCTGTTTGGGTTCATATTGAAAAAATATTTACCCCTGAAAATATAAAATGGATTCGACAACAACTGTCGAATCCATCTTAATTTTTGCTTTAAGCTCGATTTAGCGTTTCTCGAGTGGGACCCAGTCAATCACCCATGCTGATTTCATGCCTAGGCTTGTATCACTGGTAATTTTCTTACGTGCTGAATCGGCAATCTCTCGATTTTTAGCAGGCCCGACCATAATTCGAATCCCTTTCGAGGTTGGGCTTTTGGTGACCTTATAACCTTTGGCACGTAATTTAGATGCTACTGCATCTGCATTCGCTTCATTTGCAGCCAATGCCACTTGCACCATCCATTGTTTATCACCATTTTCCAATAGATCGCGTGCTTTTTCAGCCTCAGCCTTTTTCTTTAAATCGGCCTCATGCTTGGTTTGTGCTTGTTTTTTCTCAGCCTCTTTCTTTTCGGCTTCTTTTCTTGTGACTTCCTGCTTCTCAGCTCCTTTACGTTTTTCCTCAGCTTGTTGTTGCGCTTTAACTTCTGCTGCTTGTTGCACTTTATCCTCTGCTGCTTTTTTCTCAGCAACTTTCTTTTCAGCTAACTTTTTTTCGGCTTCAGCTTTACGTTTATCTTCAGCTATTTTTTTATCAGCATCAGTTTGTTGTTGAACTTTCTGCTGTTGTAACTTTTTTTCAGCACTGAGCTTCTCTTCAGCCAAACGCTTTTGTTTTACTTTCTCATCTTCAATCAGTTCAGGAGGAATATTATCCGAACTTTGCTGTGCGCCTGTACGATGCGCATTTAAAGCTGCATATTCTTCTGCTGCCTTACGTGCAGCTTCTGCTTCTGCTTGTTGCTGCATGACTAAAAACTCTGCTGCACGTACTTCTTGTTCTGCAACTGCTTTTTCACGTGCCCGACGTTGTTCTTCAAGCAAACGTTTTTCGGTTTCAACATCAACCGTTAAAGGTTGAAGCTGAACCATTTCTCCAGTTGTAGCAGGCTTTTGCTGCTCGACTTGGGAAGCACGCTCTGGAGTTTTAAATTCATTTTGATCTATTTCGTCTTTACCCTTCAGGAGCAATGCTGCCAATAAAACACCACCACCTAATAAAACAACGCCACCCATCCAACGTTGTGTGCTATTCATTGACATTCTTCCAAATACTCCCATACCGCTTCTAAGGTATGAAATGAACCACATACCAAGATCAGCTGATTATTTTTCGTTTCATTCAGCGCTGATTTAAAAGCCAATTGAACACTTTCAAAGTGTTGTACTGTTTCACCCTGTAATGCCTCATCAAGCTGTGCTCTTTCAGCTGCTCGCGGAACGGTTAAGGGTGCAATTTTCCATGTTAAAACAGTATCTTTCAATAACTCTACGACAGAATTGATATCTTTATCTGCCAGCATTGAAAAAACACCGATCACTTCTGTGTACTGTTTATTGTATTCTAAGTATTTTCGCAACTGCTGTAACAAAAATTTAACACCATGCGGATTATGCCCCGCATCAAAAATAACCGTTTTATCTTGAATTTGACAGATTTCAAAACGACCTGCTAGTCGTGCCTGTTGAATGCCTTGTGCAATCGCTGCTTGGCTAACTGTTAAACCACTGAGCAAAATGGCAGCAACTGCCGTTGAAATATTTTCTAATGCTAAAGAGCCGAGAGGAAGTTTTAGGGTTGTACCTGAGGATGCAAACATCCAAGTTTGACCATCGTCGCTATATTGATAACAATAATCACGCTCTGCCACATAAAGTTGCGCCTGACATTCATCGACTTTATTTTGAATTGCCTGTGGCAGTGGTTGTAAACCCCCAAAAATTACGGGAATATTCGGGCGAATAATGCCTGCTTTTTCGAAAGCAATTTTTTCAATCGTGTCACCTAACCAATCGATATGGTCTAGACCAATATTGGTAATCACAGCCATATCTGGGTCTACGACATTCACCACATCTAAGCGACCACCTAGACCAACTTCTAAAACCCAAACATCACATTGTTGATGTTTAAAAATGACAAAAGCAGCCAAAGTGGTTGCTTCAAAAAACGATAAGCTTAAATCACAGGCACGACGTGCTTGATCCACTTGTACAAACGCATTCACCAAAGTCTGGTCATCCACTTCAACCCCAGATAACTTCACCCGTTCATTAAAACGGTAAATATGTGGGGATTGATATAAACCGACTTGATAGCCTTGCGAATTTAAAATGGCAGCTAAAGTCGTGGTGGTTGAACCCTTACCATTGGTTCCTGCTACAGTCAGGACTTTTGCCTGTGGTTGTGTCACTCCGAGCTTTTCAGCCACAGGAATGACACGCTCTAGACCTAAATCAATGCCCGTAACGTGAACATGGCTCCAATAATTGAGCCATGTAGTTAAAGAGTCTGTTGCAAGTGGTGCTGTGTTCAAGGCAAATTCATCAGTTTCGCGACAATACGATATACAGTATCACGTAATGCGTGACGATGAACAATTTGATCGATTACACCATGATCAAGCAAATATTCAGCACGTTGGAATGGTTCTTCCAATGTTTCACGTACAGTTTGCTCAATCACACGTTTACCCGCAAAACCAATCATGGCTTTCGGTTCAGCAATATGGACATCACCTAACATCGCAAGTGAAGCCGTTACACCACCATATACTGGATGCGTCAATACCACTAAATACGGTAAACCTGCATCTTTCATACGTTGAATCGCTGCTGAAGTCCGTGCCATTTGCATGAGTGACAACATGCCTTCTTGCATACGTGCGCCACCCGATGCAGCGAAGCAGATTAACGGTTGTTTGTCTTTAATCGCACGTTCAGCCGCCTGTACAAAACGGTCACCCACAACCGTACCCATTGAACCGCCCATAAAGTCGAATTCAAATGCACATGCAACCAAAGGAATACCTTTTAACACACCTTGCATCACCACCAATGCTTCAGTTTCGCCAGTTTTCTTTTGTGCTTCAGACATACGGGCTGGATATGGCTTGCTGTCCACAAACTTGAGTGGATCCTTCGCAACAAATTCTTGACCCAATTCATTTTGAACTTGGTCAAAGAACCACGTTAAACGTTCACGTGCTTTCATACGCAAATGTTCATCACATTGCGGACAAACATAAGCGTTAAATGATATCGCTGTACGTGTCACCAGTGCGTGACATTCAGGACATTCGATGGTTGGTTCTGTAAATGTTGCTTTGAGTGCAGTTTGCTCATCGGGTGTGTGAATACCCGGAACATGACGTTCCGTCCACGGCGTCGCTGGGCTCAGAATTTTGCCTGATTTCACTTCTTGATTCATACTAACTCATCGAGCGCTGCTCGAAGCTCCTTGACTTTATTAACCGTTTCGACAACAGCTTGTTCTGGCGCTAAGTTCGCAAATTGTTTGACAAAAGCACTACCAACAATTACCGCATCAGCCGCTACACCCATTGCTTTCGCAGAGGCAGCATCGCTAATACCAAAACCCACACCAACAGGAATATCAGTCACAGCTTTAATTTTTTGGATACGAGTTGCAGCTTCAGAGACATCTAAGGTTGCAGCACCCGTTACCCCTTTCAAGGACACATAGTAAATAAAGCCACTGGCTTGATTCGCCACATATTGAATACGTTCATCTGTAGATGTTGGCGCAAGTAAGAAAATTTGATCCATGTTAAATTTTTTCAACACATCATCTAAATCTTTTGCTTCTTCAGGCGGTAAATCCACCAGAAGTAAACCATCTACACCGCATTCATTGGCATAAGACACAAATTTTTCATAACCAATCACTTCAACTGGATTTAAATAGCCCATTAAAACGACGGGTGTTTCTGTATCTTTTTGACGGAACTCTTTCACCATATTCAAAGCATCTAAGGTATTGGTTCCACCAGCCAATGCACGTTCTGCTGCAAGGGCAATCACTGGACCATCTGCCATAGGGTCTGAAAATGGAAGACCAAGCTCAATCACATCCACACCTGCCTCAACCATCTGGTGTAACAATGGAACCGTTACTTGCGGATGAGGGTCACCAGCCATCACATAAGAAACTAGCGCCTTACGCTGTTGAGATTTAAGCTGTCCAAAACGAGTGGCTAAACGTGACATAAGGGTATGCTTTCCTTGAATTATTTTAAAACTGAGGAGTTGGCTTTGTAGAAACACAAGACAACGCATTGTAACGCTATTTTTTACTCATTGAATAGAGTCTGAAAACTTCACGATACACTAGACTGACAATCTCATTTTTTCAGAACAATCCGAGAACACCATTTACTGATATTTACGATTTTTTCTCAATGATCAAAGATGCCTAATTTTGCTATTTAAAAAAATAGCCAACATTAAGATAAACTTATTTTTATTAGTAAAAACTTGATAAAAATAACTAAGTTAGCTTTTACATTTAATGTTTTATGAAATAGCAAAACCTGCACTATACTACACACGATTTTCCTTTTTTCTATTTTATATGACTCCCAACTCCCAAGGTAAAGTGCAGGCGCGTGCGTTGGCACTGCTACCTCTTATTGTATTTTTAGCCATTTTTTTAGGCAGTGGTATCTATCATTCCATGATTGGTACTGAGTTTGCTTTTTATCAAGTTAAAGCACCTGTGGCAGTGCTGCCCGCTATTATTCTTACAGTGTTGATTTACCGTGGCAAAGTAAATGTAGCGATAGATGAGTTCTTAAAAGGCGCCAGTCATCCCAACTTGGTTTTGATGTTTATGGTGTTTATGCTGGCAGGTGCATTTGCCAGTACCAGCAGTGCCATCGGTAGTGTCGATGCCACGGTTCAACTGGGGCTCTCGATTATTCCACCTACGTTTGTATTGCCTATGCTGTTTGTGATTTCAGCATTTATTGCAACAGCAATGGGGACTTCGATGGGCACCATTGCAGCGTGTGCTCCGATTGCTTTCGGTTTTGCACAAGTAACTAATATTGAAGCTGTTTATGCGATTGGTGCAGTGGTTGGCGGGGCAATGTTTGGTGATAATTTATCCATGATTTCAGATACCACCATTGCAGCCACCAGCAGTCAAAAAGTACAACTTCGCGATAAGTTCAAAGTCAATGTATGGATTGCAGTCCCTGCGGCCATCATTACCATTTTAATTTATGTATTGACCAGCCATACTTCACAAAATATTGTATATAAAGATTATGACCTCTGGCTCATTCTGCCTTATGTGGCTGTATTTTTACTGGCTTTTTCACGTTTACACGTCCTTGCCGTTTTAACCCTTGGGGTCGTACTTTCAGGCTTGATTGGTCTGGTTGTTCGTCCAAATTTTGATTTATTACAGCTCAACACATCCATCTATGATGGCTTTGTGAGTATGTTTGAAGTTGCATTACTGTCTATGTTTTTAGGTGGTTTGTCTGCCCTTATGCAAAAAGAAGGCGGGCTACAATGGTTAATCGAACGCATTTACAGTGTGACCCGTTTACTGAAAGTCGGACGGCAACGTGCAGGTGAATTGGGAATCAGTTTCCTTGTGCTATTCGCCAATCTTTTTGTGGCCAACAATACCGTTGCGATTATTTTATCGGGCGATATGGCACGTGAAGTGGCAAAAGAATACGGTGTAGATCCGAAACGTGCTGCGGCCTTGATGGATATATTTTCCTGTATTGTACAGGGCTTGATTCCCTACGGTGCTCAATTACTCTTGGCATGTTCTATTGCGAAACTATCGCCCGTAGAACTGATCGGTAATATTTACTATTGTTGGGTATTGGCGATTTTTGCAATTTTAGCGATTGTATTTCGCTTTCCAAGATTCAAAGCGGCTTAAACATCAGCCCGAAATAGCATCATCCCGATAAAAAACGATCTGAAAAGGTAATGCCCGTCAGTTAAGGGTTTTAGAAATAAAGCCCTTAGTTTTTAGTTGTTCATGACGGAGTCTTACCGTTTTGGATCAGATATTTGGAGCTAGTTCATTCCTTGCGAAACAATGTTTCTCATACGCCAAAAGAACCAAAAACATTCGTCATCCGCAAAACTCGCCAAATCCCTTTTATTGATTAATAAATCGCAGAAACCTTACTTTTTAAAATAGTTTTGCCTTGCGCTGCAAAATAAAGCCGTGCTTTATTTATTGCTCAAGTTGCGGATGACGTTTCCGCGTGTCGAATAACATCATGAATTTAAAAAATAAAATTCCAGTCAATTTCTTAACTGACTGGCATTAATCTAAAAAGGTCGTTTTTTTATGGCTCAAGTTAATCTTTGAGCTGTTGCTTTCGCTGCAATAGCGTTTGACCATTATAGGCTTTATAAGCACGTGCCAAAGCAGACTGGTCTGAATAACCCAAATATATTGCAATTTCAGTCAAGCTCATATTTTGCAGCAATAATTGCTCACAGCGCTTCATTCGCTCTATTTCAAGAATTTTTTTAAACGATGAATTTTGCTCATTCAGTTGACGTTGTAGCGTTCGTGAAGATATATGTAATTCTGTGGCAATTTGCTCAATTTTCGGCACACTATTTTGTAAGCGCAAATATTCAGCCACTCTCATATGTAGCTGCTGATCTAAAGTTTCATAACTTAATCTAGAAGCAATCGCCTCTTCAGCTTGCTTGGTGAGTAAATGAATCAGTGATGGGTCGGATTGATGTGGTTGTAACTCTAAACTGTCTAAACGCAATACCAGTTGATAATCCGTTTGTTTAAATAACACCTCACAACCATAAAACTTCTGATATGCATATAAACTCATTTGCGCTGCATGAGCAAAATGTAAAGATCTTAAAATAGGCTGACTTAAACCAAAAATTTGTCGTGCTAATTGCACAATACAGGCAAACGTCATTTCATGAATTAAGGCATATTTTTCATCAATATTGGGCCATGCCAAATGAATCTCATCCCCATATTGATAGACTTGTACTCGCGTTGCGGCAGAACCATCAATCACCAAACGACTAAAACGCATCACATAATGAATCGCCTCTGCTACGCTCTTACTTCTCGATGCGATATAACCTAAAACCCCAAAATGCTCAGGTCGTATATGCCGCGCCATTTCAAAAATCAATTGTGGGCAATCTAGATGCTGCTGCGTGCGCTGGATTACTTCTAAGAAGAATGTATAAGACGACTGTGTATCGATAGGCATGCTTAACACCTGACGTAATTGTGCTTGATCCTGTTGAAGAAAATCGAGTTGCAACCCATCTAAACCACGTTCTGCCAAATACATTTGCCAGAGTTGAAAATAGCCATTCGGTATCTGTATTTCATGCATGGCCTTGCTCTATATGTTCGGACTATTTTGACATGCGATCTTTTTATTCTGTCGTTAAATGTATAAAAATTGGCAATTACTGTCAAAACAAAATCCCAAAAGACCGACATACTGCAATTATTCAAGGCGATTTAAGTAAAACAAAATGAATGCCATTGTCCAAAATCAAATCACTCCTGTTGTTCGTAGTCATCTCGATTTTAAACTCAATGAAATCCCGCGTTTTTGGTTTGGGGGGGATCCCTTTATTACTCGTATGTTTGATGCGTTAAGCCTGACTTTCCCAGATGGCGAACGCTATTTTATTCAATCCGTTCGTTTGTTCCGCGATCAAATTACCGACCCAGATTTAAAGCAACGTGTTGCGGACTTTATTCGCCAAGAAGCACAACATGGTATCGCCCATGACCAAATGAATCAGGTCATGAAAGAGCAAGGTATGCCTGTTGACCTGTTTATTCGGCGTTTAACTAAAATTTTTAAATTCGAACTGGAACAGCGTTCACCTCAATACAACATTGCCATGACCGCCGCAGCTGAACACTTGACTGCACTCATGGCAGAAACTTTTTACAATAAAAAAGAAACCTTACGGGATGCTCACCCTTATGTTCGCGCACTCTTTGCTTGGCATGCGATTGAGGAAATGGAACATCGTGATGTTGCTTTCGATGTCATGAAACAAGTCGGAAATGTACCTGAATCTACCCGTAAATTTACACTGGCATGGACCACCTTGCTGATGCTTGGCTTCACCATTTACCGTACCAATGTGATGTTAGAATATGATGGGTTTACGCCATTACAACGGCTCAAAATGAATATTCGAGGGCTGCCTTGGTTTTTGGGTAAAAATGGCATCTTTAGAAAAATGGGCAAGCAATACCGCGACTGGTTTAACAAAGACTTCCATCCTAACCAGCATCCTGTCATTGCCCAATATGATGTTTGGGTAAAAACCCTAGAAGAAACAGGTGATCCAATTGCAGCAGGAGAAGCTTTTTGGCAAGCAGCTAAAGATTAAAAATATATTGATTCATATTGACCAAGTCCCTATCCATAAGGACTTGGTCTTATTGTTTATGCTATAGCATATTACCATTTGGCATAATGCTGCTCTAACAAGCCATATTCATTTAACAAGACAATTTCTTGCTCATCTTGCTGAATCGTGCCGCTAATTTTAGCTTGCCATTGGCTAAATTGGCTTCCGACTAATCTTAAATTAAGATTTTCATAACGTCGCCATCCCGTCTTCACATCCAAATTCAGTTTTTCATCCAGTGAACGAATCGTCCAATGCCCTTCATCTTGATGTTGAAATAAAACATCGCTTAAAGGATACAAAACCCCATTCACCCACAAACAATTTTCATTACCAAAACTTTCATTCACCCCAGAAGCTAAATTTAAGCCAATGCGATTATTATTCGCATCCCAAAAATTACATGACAACCAAAACCAAGCTGTTTCTGGGCGCAGAAAACCACAGGTGTCATCTAAAGAAGCAAAAGTTCTTTCATTAAACTGGATGGTTTCACCCTGCTTATTTATAAAAAAACCTTCGCAAGCTAAAGTCGTCAGTTTTTGCGTATACGTCCAACCATTAATGCCTGTTGGGCTACACATACTCAGTGGATCTGTTCCTGCACAAAAAATTCGCGCGCTAAGTTTAATTTCACCATATTTAGTCACATGGATATAACGCACACCATTGGCATGCTGAATATCAATTTGAAAAGGAGACTTAGAAAAAAAGCTTTGATTATAAAGCGGTTGTTCATCAACAACGGTATGACGGGATAAAAAGTTAATGGCATTCCATTCTAAAACTTCCTGAGTCATATGGTTATAAACATATACAAAGCCATGACCTGCCCAAGCAATATCAGCAATGGCTAAACCAATGGTGTAGTGTTCATGTTGAATACAACAAAACTTAAATTTTTTATATTTTAGCCGCTTACGCCAACCTGTAAGCACTTCACCATAAGGCGTTTTATATTGATATTTATTTAAATCGATAATCTTTGGAAGAGCACTGAAACGTCCATAATTCGGTTGTCCATTTGATTGAATCAAATCCATTTATCAAATTCCATCTAGCTAAGAGATCATAAATTCCATAATCTTATTATGCCTATAAAAATATATGAAAACAGTGTCATTAATCGTTATTCATCCAAAATTCGCAAAAACTTCATCTCATTCTTTTAAGTTGATTTATGCATAAATAATATTGATTAATCATTAAGATATACATATTAATCATTGAGCATTAAATAAGTATTTTCCCACTGATTCCCTGAAAATGCACCTTCGATTAATTGCACATAACGACCATGTATTTGATCAATGGCAATACAATCATCCACATCTAATACGCGGTCTGTATGTTGTTTTTGCCAATGCTGTGCAAAGTAGGCTTTGCCACGTTGTTTGGCCACCATTGCATTTTGTGCAACCACTAAAACATAACGATGCAACTCACCAAACTCACGTGCATCATAGCCGCCTAGGTTAAGCAAATAGAGTTTTTGATCGGCTTGATTCGGCGCAGCATCGGTAAATTGAACTTGATAATTTTGACCTTCAAATGCCACACCATAAATCTGCGCCCAAGCATCAACATGCAAACCTTTTTGTTCACCAAACCATGCATTTTTCAGTTGTGGGTAAATGTCTTCAAGTGAATCACCTACGGCTAAAACCACATCATGAACTTCTGTGTTAGCGCGGGCATGGCGACCACCGAGCATGACGATAAATAGGCTGGGCATTTTCTTTCCTCTATTCAACAATTTCTATTACATCGCAAAATGATTAATCATTTACGAGACAAAAAACATACTTTTTTTTCAGCAAGAATATTAATCTAAATGATACACGCCAAACTCATCAGCAACTGTTCGAGTCAGACTAAAATTAAATAAATCATGTTTCTACGAAGTATAAATCACATGCTAGGATTCGACGAGTTTTGCTGATGAATCATATTTTGGTTACTTTTTCAAAAGTAACATGACGAACTCCTACCATGAGATGAATAAACGGTAAGACTCCGTCATTATAAAAAATAATGATAGATTAAAAGTATGGGTGACGCGGAGGCGACATGGATGTCGCCGTTTTACTGTGCTGCAAGGATGCAGCATCAGTAAAACAAATGGTTTTGCTTACTTTTGCCAAAACAAAAGTAAGATATTTCCTACGCAAACCAATCACAATTCATCACTTAAAATGAGGAAGTGCATTTATAAATTTTCCCTCTTTTAAATTACCTAAGCCATTTTCATTAAAGTAAATAAAAAATCGTGCTGAGCTTTTACCCAACACGATTCTTTAAACCCCCTCTCCAAACCTCCCCCAAATGGGAAGGCTGCAAAGAAGTAATTACATCTCAACCATTTCCACGCCATCAATACGCGCAACAGTCATCAAGTCTTTATCACCACGACCTGAAACCGTGGCAATAATAATTTGATCTTTTGACATGGTTGGCGCAAGTTTCGTCACATACGCCATGGCATGTGAGCTTTCTAGCGCAGGAATAATCCCTTCAATTTGAGTCAAATCACGGAAGCCTTGTAATGCTTCCTGGTCATTGATGGGTACATATTCAACACGGTGCATATCTTTTAAGAAACTGTGTTCAGGACCTACACCCGGATAATCCAGCCCAGCTGAAATC
The DNA here is from genome assembly GCF_002135275.1 of Acinetobacter sp. ANC 4973. NCBI lineage: Bacteria > Pseudomonadati > Pseudomonadota > Gammaproteobacteria > Moraxellales > Moraxellaceae > Acinetobacter > Acinetobacter sp. ANC 4973. Next base: position 119,719 of record NZ_NEGM01000009.1, on the reverse strand, counting down.
GAATGCGTTTCAATGATCTGACCTTGATCATCTGACATTAAATACGTACGGTTACCGTGTAAGACACCGACGTGACCTGCATTTAATGGCGCAGAATGTTTGCCTGTTTCAATGCCATAACCCGCGGCTTCAACACCATACATTTTCACATCAGAATCATTCAAAAATGGATAGAACAAGCCCATTGCATTTGAACCACCACCTACACAGGCAACCAATGCATCAGGCAGGCGACCTGCTTGTTCTTGAATTTGCTTGCGTGCTTCACGACCAATAATCGATTGGAAATCACGAACCAATTGTGGATATGGATGTGGCCCTGCAACTGTACCAATCACATAGTACGTTGAATCAACATTGGTCACCCAGTCACGCATCGCTTCGTTCATGGCATCTTTCAATGTTTTTGAACCACTTTCTACGGGTACAACTGTTGCACCGAGTAAACGCATACGATAGACGTTCATGGCTTGACGTTTTACGTCTTCTGCGCCCATAAACACCACGCATTCAAGACCTAAACGCGCGGCAATCGTGGCCGTTGCTACACCGTGTTGACCCGCACCTGTTTCCGCAATAATCCGTTTTTTACCTGAAAGTTTGGCAAGAAGCGCCTGACCAATGGTGTTATTTATTTTATGTGAACCTGTATGATTGAGGTCTTCACGTTTTAAATAAATTTGCGCACCACCTAACTCTTTCGACCATCGCTCAGCATGATATAACGGACTAGGACGACCCACGTAATACGCGAGATCACGGTCAAATTCTGCCAAAAACTGTGCATCATCTTTCATACGGAAATAGAGTTTTTCTAAATCCTGTAATGCAGCCATTAAAGTTTCTGACACAAAACGCCCGCCATGAATACCAAAATGCCCTTGTGCGTCAGGGAATTGGGTATAGTCAATCTTATTTTGCTGATCCACAATGGACTCCTTGCATAAAGCGTTCTATAAGTTGTTGGTCTTTAATACCTTTTGCGGACTCTACGCCTCCGCTGACATCGACTGCGTAAGCCCCAGTCGTCGTTATAGCGTCTTCAATATTTTCAGGGTTTAAACCGCCTGCCAAAATTAAAGGAATATCCAGTTTCGGGAACTGCGACCAATCAAATTGGTGCCCTGTTCCGCCTTTAAGCTCAGGATGCCAAGCATCCAATAATACTGCGCTCGCACCGACGTGTTGATAGCTTTTTATCACGTCTATAACATTTAAATCGGGCTTAACCTGAATGGCTTTATACCAGCGACGACCCGTTTGTTGTGCAATCACCTGACATTGTTCAGGTGTTTCATCACCATGAAATTGAATCATGTCTAAGGGTACTTGTTGCAAGACTTGTGCAATTTCATCACCTGTTGCATTGACAAATAAGCCAACCGTTTGCACATAAGCAGGCACATGCTTTACAAGCACTTTGGCTTGTTCAAGGGTGACACTGCGTGGACTCGGTGGATAAAAGACAAATCCAATGGCATCGGCACCTGCCTGTACAACAGATTGAATATCTTGAATTCGTGTAATTCCGCAAATTTTGGCGCGCGTTCGCATACAGTTTTGGCTCTGGTTTTAGCTCTGTTTAAGCCCAATGTATAAGCTATATATAAATCTTGGACGAATCATTGTAATGCAATTTTAAAAGCTTGAGTAAAGTTCATCCCGAATATTATTTACATACATTGTGTAATTCACATACAAACTTTATACTGCGCGCAAAATGCAGCAAGTCTAAGCATTCGCTTTAGGGAAGTTGGTGAAAACCCGACACTGCCCCCGCAACGGTAAAAATGAAAAGCATATCAATGAAATCTTTTTCAAGATTGACGCCACTGCACTGAAGGTGTGGGAAGGTGGATATGTAAATATCAACGCTTTGATATTACATTTTAGTCCGGAAACCTGCTTGTTGCTCCTTTAACTCAATCATTCACGGGGGGTGAGTGTATGGAGCGTAAAAATATGTCTACTCTTTTTCAACCTACTGCGCTTGTAGGCGCTATCGCTATTGCGATGGGTTTCTCCACTGTAACTTCTGCACAAGCGAATACCGATTCTTCTGTTAATGCATCTTTAGAAACTTTAGTGGTTACCGCATCTCGTTCTGAGCAAAAAATCAGTGAGGTTCCTGCTCGAATCAATATTATTGAGCCGAAGATTCTTGAACAATCTCCAATAGCAGCTTTACCAGATTTATTAAAAACAGATCCAAGTATTAATGTTGTTCAATCTGGTGGTTATGGTCAACAAACCTCTATTTTCCTTAGAGGATCTAACTCAAATCAAACCCTAGTGTTACGTGATGGTGTACGTTTAAATACGGCAACAACTGGTGCAGCATCTGTACCATTTATAGATACCACTGATATTAAACAAATTGAAATTCTTAAAGGCCCTGCCTCTGTTTTATATGGTACAGATGCGATTGGTGGTGTAATTCAATTCGTTTCAAAAACACCTGAAAAAAATGGTGCATTTATTACAGGTGAAATGGGTGAAAATAAAACCTATAAATCACTTGTTGGCGCTGATTTAGCAGAAAATGATTTTTATGCACAAATTCGTGGTCAACGCTTAGAAACTGATGGTACATCTATATTTAACATCAATGATAATCGCAAATATAGTTATGATCAAAAAGGCTATAGTGCAAAACTTGGTGTAAACAAAGAAGCTTATGCTGCTTCTATAGACTATAGTCAAAATGAAGGAAATAGCCAATATTACAATAACGGCAATTTGGCAAATCAAGATTTTGAAAATGAAATCATCAATTTAAAAGGTCGTATTAACCCGATCCAAACACTTGAAGTGAATGGACGCCTTTCACAATTTAAAGATAATTTAGATCAAAGAACATCTAGTGGCTTTGTACACAGTACCACTCAAGAAGCTGAAATTTATAGCAAATGGAATTTCACATCTGCACAAAATGTTTTGTTTGGTGTAACTCATCGTAATACAGATGCAAAAACTCAAGCGATTAATGAAGATATCGACTCTACAGGCTATTATATTCAACACCAATATGAAACTGATCGCCTACAAACACAAGTCGGCGTACGTGTAGAAGACAATGAAAAATTTGGTAGACATACAGTTGCTCAAGGTGGTGTACGTTACCTGTTGCTTCCGAATACAAGTATCTATACCAATATCGGTTCTGCATTTAAATCACCAACTTTAAATGACTTGTATGCTTTTGGTGGTAATGAGCTGCTTAAACCAGAAGAAAGTATTTCTTATGAAGTTGGTATTGATCAAGTATTGCCGCTCAATATTTTAATTGGTGCGTCTGCCTTTTATACTGAAGTTGATAACCTAATCAATTCTATTTGTGTGAGCACTTGTGCCCCTAACTGGGTAACAACATTCCCTGTATATCAAAACCAAAACATTAACCAAGCATCAATGACTGGTGGTGAGTTAACTGCGAAATGGCAAAATGAACAATATTTCATTAACACAGGCTACACTTATGTGAAAACTGAAGATGAAAAGAAAAATACTGAATTGCTTCGTCGCCCACGCCAATCATTGACATTTTCTACTGGTCTACAAAATGTAGATTATGGTCTCAGTGCAACATTAGTTGCAAAATCTAAAGCAAAAGACTTTAGCCGTGATATTCCAGGTTATGCACGTGTTGATTTAAATGCTTATTGGAATGTCAATCCAAGTATTAAATTATTTACGAACATTGAAAATATCGGTGACGTAAAATATAAGACTGTTCATAGTAGTGGTGAAAAATACTACATCAACGGTGGTCGCTTAGCTTCAGCTGGGGTCACTTTCCGTTATTAATTTAACTTAAAGCCTCAAAAATACATTTAAAACAGCGCAGTTTATGGATAATGTTCTGACCGACATTATCCTTTTTTATGACTTTAAAAATTCTAGGAAAAACTATGGGCCACCGTTTAAGCAAAATTTACACCCGTACAGGCGATTCAGGCACAACAGGTCTTGGCGATGGTTCACGCGTTGCTAAAGATGATTTACGTATTATTGCCTTAGGCGATGTCGATGAACTGAATTCTTGTATTGGTATTTTACGTGCCCAAATTACAGTCAGTTCAATTGAAGATAAAGCCGCTTGGGACAAATCTTTAAGCCTAATTCAACACTGGTTATTTGACCTTGGTGGCGAAGTCTGCATTCCCAACTACAATATGGTCTTACCTGTTTCAGTTGAATTTTTGGAAAATGAAATTGATCGTATGAATGAAGCCTTACCGATGCTCAAAGACTTCATTTTACCTGCGGGAACACTATCTTGTAGCTATGCACATCAAGCACGTTCAGTCTGCCGCCGTGCAGAACGTAGTCTGATGACTGTACATAGCCGTGACCAAAATATTCAAGCCACTTCATTACAATTATTAAATCGTTTATCCGATTGGTTATTTGTTGCTTCACGCACGTTGCAACGCGCTGAAGGTGGTAGTGAAGTGCTGTGGCAAAAAAATATTAATGAGACGATTTAAATTTTTAAATTAAAATTCAGAATATAAATAACCTAACAAAATCACTATCGCGATGGCAGCATGGATGCTGTCCGTTAGACTGACGGTACATTCTTGTGCCGTAGTCTAACAAAGGATTTTTGTTAATTTTTATCCCTAAAAAATAAGGTGTTCTCTCACCCATCAAGTCTAATTAAAATATTCGAAATAAGAAAATACAAAGATATTCAACTGTTCTAGGTTCAATATTTAGCGTTAATATAGTCACAAAATACCACCAGAATTTATTATGAAAATTATCGGTCATCGTGGTGCACGTGGTGAAGCCCCTGAAAATACGTTAGGAGGCTTTCAATACATTCATGACTTAGGCATTCGAGCCGTTGAATTTGACGTTCGCCAGCTTAAAGATGGTGAATTGGTGATCATGCACGATGACAATTTTATCCGCACCACAGGTATCGATAAAAATCTTTATGAATGTACTCAGGCAGATTTAAACACTTATAATCAAGCCAATATCTGGATGGATTGGGAAAAACAAATCACCCCAACCTTAGTTCAAAGCTTAAATATTATGCAAGACTTTGAACACCTTGAAGTCGAAGTTAAAGCTGTTGAAACATTGCAACAAGCTGAAAGATTAATTATCGAATTACAAAAACAACTGAAAGGTTTTGAGCAAACTGCGGTGATCACCAGTTTTGACCTTAAAATCCATCAAGCCTTACAACAGCAACAATCCATCTTTAAACGAGGCTTACTGGTTGAAGATGATATTAAAGAACAAGCCATTGAACAGGCATTAAACTTAGGTTGCTGTCAAATTGGTTGGATGAATCAACTGGCAACAGATGACATCATTCAAGCCACACAAAAAGCTCAACTCAACATTAGCGTGTGGACAGTCAATGCTATTGAGCGTGCAAAACATCTTCAAAATTTAGGCATTGATGGTTTAATTACTGACTTTCCCAAAATGATGCTAGAAAACTTATCCATATGACATCAATCAAATCAAATGATGTCAATTTTTTGCAATGAATGTGCTTTATTTCATAACAATAAATGCGCACAAAACAATCTATTTCAACATAATCAATACTAAGCGTAAATAAGATAACTCCAAACAGAACAAGCTCTTACTTTATGCTTCCAAAATCATTTCTTAAACCCTATCGTCGATCTTTAAATAAGCGGTCTTAGTCTTCGATAAAATCAATCAAATCTACTTATTATTCTGTTACTGTTTAGTACAATACAACTGTAGAATAATGCTAGTGCATATTTATTCGCTCATGCTAATATGACGAAGTTTTAATCCCTATAAACTGTATTGAATTAACAAATTCATTTATACCTTACCTTTACAAGGTTCTAGGAGTGCTGTTGGAGATGAATGCTCCCCTACCCAAAGCCCCAATTAACTGGATTGCAGTGTTTGCATTGGTACTTTTACCAATTGTGGCTGTAATCGCTATCCCTTTATATGCTTATCATCATGATTTTAGCTTAGGCGCATGGATCAGCTTATTTGTACTACTTGGTTTAAGTAGTTTAGGGATTACTGCGGGTTATCACCGTTTATGGGCCCATCGTGCCTATGAAGCGACCTTACCATTAAAAATCATTTTAATGCTTATGGGGACTTTTGCCGTTCAAAATAGTATTTTGTTCTGGGCTTCAGGTCATCGTACGCATCACCGTCATGTTGATGATATTGAACAAGATCCATATTCAATTAATAATGGCTTTTGGTATGCGCACATTGGATGGATGCTTCGTAACTATCCAGCAGCAGAATCAAATTATAAAAATGCACCAGATTTGTTAAATGACAAAGTGGTGATGTTCCAAGACAAATATTACATTCCGCTTGTTGTTGCTGTACATGTCGTGATTCTTACCACGGTTGGTTGGGCAGTTGGCGATATGTGGGGCGTATTATTATTGGGTGGTTTACTTCGCCTAATCCTAAGCCATCACGTGACCTTCTTCATTAATTCACTTTGCCACATGTGGGGAAAACGTCCTTATACTGACGAAAATACTGCACGTGACAACTTCTGGTTAGCTATTGCAACTTGGGGTGAGGGTTATCATAACTATCACCATATTTTCCAATATGACTACCGTAATGGTGTGAAATGGTGGCAGTACGATCCAACGAAATGGTTGATTTGGTCGTGTTCAAAATTAGGTTTAGCCAAAAACTTACGCCGTATTCCAAGCTTTAATATTAAAAAAGCAGAATTGGCAATGCGCTTTAAATATGCTGAACAAGATTTGGCTGTTTATGGACACAATGTCAATGAAGATATGGCCACTGCAAAACTCCGTATTGCACAGGAATATGAAGCTTTTACCCAAACATTAAATGACTGGGCAAAGCTAAAAGAGCAAGAAATTCAAGCCAAGAAAGCCTCTGTCGCTGAAAAAATTCAGCAAATGGATCACAAACTTAAAGTGGATTTCCAATTGGTTGAACAGCGTCTTGCACACCACCGCAATACGTTAAAAATCCTGATGCGCAGTGTTAAAAAGAATCCTATTTCTGAATAAGATACTGTTCCGATAAAGCCCCTTCTTGGGGCTTTTCTTTTATCTCAGCCACTTAAAATCATATAAAGAAGGAAAAAATGAACTTAAATAACATTCCATTTGGAATCACCAATTGGACAGAAATTAAAACTGAACGACATGCAGGTGAACATGGTCATGCCCTATGGCGTACGCAACAGTTTGACAATATTCGGGTGCGTATTGTGGAATATTCAGCAGGTTATTTAGCCTTGCACTACAAATAAAGCAGCGCTTTATTTTTGTTCATGGTGCTTAAAGGGGCATATCTTATTCTGCCTTGAAGGTGAATTACACACTGAACTTGAGGATAGTCGTAGCTTTACATTAACCACTGGTATGAGTTATCAAGTTGCAGATCATGCCGAAGCTCACCGCTCATCCACAGCTACTGGTGCAAAACTCTTTATTGTGGATTAATCCTGTTTTAATCATGCATCTATATCAAGTATAGTGAATCAAACCCCATTCAGTATTTTCCACTATGCAATTCAATCCCCGCTATCCTTTGCTCAATCCCAAGCTTTTTCATCAGCAAATGCCAGTTCCGCTAAAAGGGGCAAAAGCAGGACATTTTAACCAAGCACTTGCCGATCAATTACAATGGTCGGATGCAGACCAAGCGGCTTGGGTTGAAATCTGTAGTGGGCAGAAAACCTTTGCTGAATTTAAACCCCTTGCGATGGTCTATGCAGGACATCAATTTGGACAATGGGCAGGACAATTGGGTGATGGACGCGGCTTACTGATTGCTCAAATTTTAGATAAAAACAATCAAACCATTGACCTGCATTTAAAGGGTGCAGGCTCGACCCCCTACTCACGTATGGGCGATGGTCGTGCAGTATTACGTTCCGTCATCCGTGAATATTTAGCGGGTCATGCACTCAATAGCTTAGGCGTAGCTTCGAGTAATGCCGTGGGCTTTACCTCGTCGGCGCAAGGTGTACAACGCGAAAAATTAGAACTTGGCGCGATGATGCTGCGTACTTCAGACTGCCATATTCGTCTGGGTCATTTTGAATGGATTAATCAATATCAGCCTGAGCTACTCGCAGACTTTGTGCAGAAATGTATTGAATGGCATTATCCTAAATGCCTTAATGCTGAGCAGCCCATTTTAGCCTTTGCCACCAAAGTCATTCAGCGTACCGCGGTGATGATTGCAAAATGGCAATTGGTCGGTTTCGCCCACGGCGTGATGAATACCGATAATCTCAATATCACCGGTTCTACGCTAGACTTTGGCCCTTATGGTTTTATGGAACGCTTCCGTCCAAATTGGATTAACAACCATTCAGACTACAATGCACGTTATACCTACCAGCAACAACCGAGTATTGGGCACTGGAATTTATGGACATGGCTCAATAATCTTATTCCGCTTGCCCCTGCTGAAAACAAACAACAATTTAAAGAAGATTTAGCCCAATGTTTAGAGCATTTTGAAGCTACATTTTTAGAACATTACACACTTGGGCTATGCCAGAAAATGGGGCTACCCAGCTTCCATAAAGACAGTTTTGATTGCAGCATGGCTTTTCTTCGTATTCTGCAAGCAGAACAACTCGATTACACAGACAGCTTTATCCGTCTACAAAACAAGAGCTACACGGCCCTGCGTGATGATTGCTTAGATACCCGTCAATTCGATACATTTTTGAACCAATATCAAAGCATTCGAGCAGACCAAGCAACCGATGAGTTAGATGCGCAAATGTTTAAAGTGAATCCACAATACACTTTACGCAACCACATGCTACAAAAGGCCATTGAACTGGCGGAAAGCAACGATTTCTCTGAAGTCGATCGCTTATTTAAACTATTCAATACACCATACATAAAACAACAACTTTTAGAACAAACTTCAGATTTAGCACCACTACCAAGTGATATACCTGAAGTGATGGTGAGTTGTTCATCTTAAATAAAATATAAAATTGTGGATAAATGAAAATTTATCCACAAACCCTTTTAATTATTGAACTTTATGTTCAAATAATATGTTTGAACCAACAATGAATAAAAAATACATTCTGGCACTGACGTTTATTATTCTAATTATCATGACTGGTACTGGTCTTTATTTAAAATATCAAAAATTTATTCCAACCCTATCCAACCAAGTTCAATTTCCCAATACATTGTCTGATATAGAAATCACTCATATCCGTAAGCAAACGCCGATTAGCAGTATCCATGTTTACAAGGCAGCACGATTGGTCAAATTATTACATCAAGATCAAGTTATTCGAAGCTATCCAATGCGACTTGGCTTCGCTCCTACAGGACATAAAATTCAAGAAGGTGACGGCAAAACGCCTGAAGGCCAGTATGTAATTGACTGGCGAAATCCTAAGAGTGCTTTTTATAAATCGCTTCACGTTTCATACCCAAATGCTAAAGATCAACAAAATGCGCAACAGCTTGGTGTTTCCACAGGTGGAGATATTATGATTCATGGTTCTGCAACGACCAAACAAGTAAAAGCGTTGCCAAACTTGATGAGTTATTTACCTCAAAAAGATTGGACTTGGGGATGTATTGCTGTACGTAATATTGATATGGATGAAATTTGGCAATTAGTGAACAATGGTACAGTGATTGAAATTCATCAATAATATATTTAACTTATAATGTATTTATCTCATGGTATTTTCATTTTTTGAAGAAGAATAATTATGACGGCATTGCATCAATATATAGCCAAAATTGCCCTTACTTTCCCTGAAACCAATTGCAGTCAGCCTTTTGGAGAAGGCTGTGACGTTTATAAAGTCATGAATAAAATTTTTATGCTGAGTTTTCATTTGGAAGGCAAAGCCGCGGTTAACTTAAAAGTCACTCCCGACCACGGTACGATGTTACGTGATATTTATCCTTATATCCGTACAGGCTGGCATATGAATAAGCAACATTGGATTTCAATTTATGAGAATGAAGACTTAGATCCTGATTTAGTGATTGATCTGGTACAGAGTTCTTATGATCTAGTAGTATCAAAGCTGAATAAAGTACAAAGACAGCGAATTGCCGCGCTTAGAGTCATCACATAAATATTGAATGAAGAAGAGTTTAATTCTTCCCTTTTAATTTTCTAAAGCTCAACGCTATCGCTTCATCAAGCAGATCATGAGTTTGAACACATATTGTATTTACTGAACAGCTTTTCGACATTTTGTATCTATCTCATGTTTGAAACAGAAAATCTGAAAGTAAAAGCTTAGTAAAAAATTGATGAATCATAAAAAAGCTTTTAAAATAGCGTCCTAAATTTAATATTCTCTAGAATTCACATAATACAATTTATAAGATTCTTTATTAAATACGAAATTCAATAGTTAAATTATCCTATTGAACAAAACTCCCATACATTAAAACAACCAAATAAAAAAGGACTCATGCTTGAGTCCTTTTTAAATCATTACCTACTCTTTAGGTCTTCTTCGCCTTCAGCATCTTAAATACACCAAACAATACTACAATCCACACAGGCAGCATCAATACTGAAAGCATAAAGCCCTGATTCCACATGATATACAAAATCATCAGCATGAAAGCTAAAACAAAATAATTGCTAAACGGTGCAAACAACGCTGGAAACTTAGTTTGAATGCCCTGCTTCTTCATACTCTGTCTAAATTTAAGATGGATCAAACTGATCATCATCCAATTCAGAACCGCAGCACTGACCACAATATAAATCAGATAACTGAGTGCTTTTTCAGGCAAAAAGTAATTTAACAACACGCAGCCAAAAATCAATAATGCTGAAAATAAAACAGCAGCTATTGGCGTACCGTGCTGGTTCACTTGCTGAAAGACTTGCGGAGCATTGCCCTGTTCTGCTAAACCTAAAAGCATGCGGCTATTGGCATACATACCACTATTACAAACAGAAACCGATGCAGTCAGAATAATAAAATTCAGTAAATGCGCCGCCCAATCAATACCCATTTGCTTAAAAATAAGCACGAATGGACTTTTATCTAGCCCACCCAAATCCAATTGATTCCAAGGCACCAAAGACAAAAGGATCGCTAAAGAGCAAATATAGAATAGGAAAACCCGAATCACAGTTTGATTGACAGCTTTCGGAATGTTTTTTTCTGGATCTTCGGTTTCTGCCGCAGCCATACTGATCAGCTCAATACCGCCAAAAGCAAACATCATAAAGGCCAGCATATAAAATAGACCTTCAAAGCCATGTGGGAAAAACCCGCCATGTACCCATAAATTAGTGATGGATGCGGTTGAACCTACATCAGCCGTCAGCAAAAGGTAAACCCCGAAGATGATCATCGCGATAATCGCAACAACTTTAATCATCGACAGCCAAAACTCAGACTCGGCATATAGTTTGACATTGGCCAAATTGGCCAGTGTAATCACCACAAAAAACACCAGCACCGAGACCCACGCAGGAATATGCGGCCACCAGTAATTGACATATTTACCAATCGCGGTCAGCTCAGTCATCACTACTAAGATATACAGCACCCAGTAGTTCCAGCCCGTTAAAAAGCCTGAAAACCGTCCCCAATATTTAAAGGCAAAGTAGCTGAATGAACCCGTCACTGGCTCATGCACAATCATTTCACCGAGTTGACGCATAATTAAAAATGCAATCAAACCGCCAATCATATAACCCAAAATAATAGATGGGCCAGCAGATTCAATAATATGTGCTGAACCTAAGAACAGCCCTGTACCAATTGCACCGCCCATGGCGATCAATTGGATATGGCGGTTCTTTAAACGGCGCTGAAGTTTAGGCGTCTCGCTGCTCAAAACACATGCTCATCTGATAAAAAAATGAATTGTACCGCTTGCACAGGCGATCAACCACAGTCTTGTGCTTTAAAATCGTCCATTGCTCAGCCGCATTTCACTGGTTGAATGTTTAACCTTGCGGCTTATATTTTAACTGTACTGAAAAAATATTTTTCCACAAAATAAATCTATAAAAAAAGCAGATAAACTTTTGCTTATCCGCTTTTTTTAAATCAGAAAACTAAATTAGTCTTCAGGATATTCAAAACGATAGCCCACACCATAGACTGCTTGAATCCATTCATGACGGTTACCTGTTTCAGCTGCATCCGAAATTTTACGGCGTAGATTTTTAATATGACTATCAATAACACGATCCGCCACATCAAAACTGTCTGGATTAATATGATCGAGTAACTGTGCACGTGAATAGACTTGCCCGACATGCTCTAAGAACAACTCAAGCAAACGAAATTCAGTGGGCGTTAAATTCAAGGTTTTTTGTTGATACCAAATACGTTGTTGCGCTTTATCCATACGGAACAAGTTATTTTGCTCAGGCTCAGCTTGACGATCCAAACGACGTAAGACCGCTTGTACACGAGCCACCAATTCTTTCGGACTAAATGGTTTGCAAATGTAATCATCCGCACCCATGTTTAAACCCAATACGCGGTCAATTTCTTCAGTGCGTGCAGTAACCATAATAATCGGTAAATCAGACTGTTCACGCACCTTACGACAAATGGTTAAACCATCCATGCGTGGCACCATCAAATCCAAAATCATTAAGCTAGGTTTACGCTGCGTAAAGCTATCATAGGCTTCCTGACCATCATGAAACATACTGACTTCAAAGCCTGCTGCTTCTAAATAGTCTCGCACCAATTGTGCAAGTTCAACTTCATCTTCAACCAGCATGACATGTTTCATGAATCTTATTCCTTATGAGTTTAACTGTTTTGGAAAAGTCAGTTTGCAACGCAAACCACCCAGTGGCGAATGTTCAAAACTCAATTTCCCACCCAATGCCTGCGCAATTTTACCAGATAATGCCAACCCTAAACCTGTACCGCCTGTACTGCGGGTACGTGAATCATCGACGCGATAGAAACGCTCGCCTAAACGTGCCAACTGTTCATCCGTTAAGCCAAATGGACTATCATCGACAATCACGCTCCAATGTGTTGCCGATTGCTCGGTATGCACATGTACCTCACCGCCTGCTTCGGTATAACGAATACTGTTGCCCAGTAAGTTGACCATAATTTGTTTAAAACGATCTATATCTAATTGTAAATTCGCACCTTCACCTTGTACTGCAACAGATAAATTGGCTTGGGAAAATTTAGGCTTAAAGTTTTCAACTTCTTGTAGCACCACATTCCAAGGATTAACTTCCGCCAAATAACAAGTCAATTGCTGGGCTTCGGCTTGAGCTAAGTCGGCTAGGTCTTGCGTCAATTTTTTCAAACTGGTGACTTGACGCAACATCGCTTCAAAATGTTCTGGGGTTGGCTTTCGAATACCATCCTGCATTGCTTCAATCTGAGCTTGCAGCACTGCCAATGGTGTTTTTAACTCATGTGAAGTATCTGCCACCCACTGACGACGTGAACGTTCATGCTGATCTAAAATGACCGCCAATTGGTTAATTTCAGTAGATAAATCACCCAATTCATCATTGCGATTAATTTTTACCTGATGCTGATAATGCCCTTTGGTCAATTCACGTGTTGCATTTAACAGCCGTTGAATCGGCTTTTTAAAATAGGTCGCCAGCAATAATGCGGCAATTAAACTACTTAAAAAAGTTAAGCCATAAATCAGCAACAAATAGCGTTTCTGATTGCTAAAGAAATTAATACTTAAGGCATCATCTTTATCCAGTACGGGTTTTAAGCCTAAATAACCGACAATTTTATCATTCACCATAATAGGCCGATAAGACACTGGAATATCTGATGGCTCACCCACCACAAACTGCTGATTGGCATCATATAAGGATAATCGAGAACTTAGACCCAAACGATCAGGCATCGAAATAAACTGCTTTTTTTTGCTTTGATTGTGGGTCGAATCTGCTTGCGTTGCTGCATTTTTTTGAGCAGGTCGAAATGTGTTTTCATTGGCACTTAATGGAAATTGAAGCCCTTCAAAAGGTTGGTATTCTGAAGGCAAATTCAACTCAATCATCTTGAGCTCTTCTTCATTTAATATTGGTTTATGCTGTCCAGCCTTATCTAAATTAGGCGAAACATTCATTAGGGAGTTGTCCTGAAAATAACGCTGCTGCAAAGCAATATCATACTGACGGCGTAACCACCAACGCGATAGACGATCATAATCATCAGGTGCTGCCTTGCCTTCAATTTGAAGAATTTGTGCTTGAATGGCATTGCCCCAGTCATGATAAACCGTATAAACCCCTGCCAAATTACTGATGACATGGTCGAGTTTTTGCATTTCAACATCTGCCACATAGCGGGCAAAGTTTTTTTGCATGGTCCAATGCAAGACACCAAGACTCACCGTCGTAATTACTAAGGTTGTAAGTAATACGGTCAAAAATAGGCGTAAAGCAATAGGAACACGACGAATTTTCAAATGCAAAATCTCAAAATTTCTTCTCAATTTATTATTGTAACCAACACCATCCTAAAAAACTCTCCATTGTTTCTTCATCATTATTATCTATTCTTTAACTGATCAAAATTACATTATTTTTCATTGGAGCTAAAAACAATGAATTCCATGATAAAAATTGCTTTAGTGGGTACAAGTATTCTTAGTCTAGGGGCTTTAACAGCCTGCCAATCAAGCAATAGTATTAAAGATAACGACCATGCTCGCATGATGAAAGATCATCATCCTCAGCATGAACGGAAAATGACAACTGAACAACGTGAACAGTTCCAACTAGCACGTCATGAACGTAAACAAGTATTTGAAAAAATTCAAAAAGCCTGTGAGAGCAAAGCAGCAGGTACAGCAGTACAAATTCAAGCCGGTGAAAAGACCCTTGAGGGTACTTGCACCATGACATTTAAACCAGAGCATAAAACTGGTAAAAAAATGCGTGGTGAGCAGCGCTCCATGAAAGATGAGCATCGTCCAATGCGCGGTGAAATGCGTGAGGGTATGCATATGCAGCATGACCAGCCTTTAACAGATGCTCGACGTGCTGAATTAACGCAGCAATTTGATCAACGCTTAGCTGAACGCCAAGCAATACAACAAGCAATTGCTAAAGCGTGTCAAGGTCAAACACACGGCAAAGCGATTCAGATCAAAGTCGGTGTGCAAACCATCAATGGTCAATGTGAAATTCACTTCCAACCTAAAGCCCCTGTTGTCGCTCCAGTGAAATCAGCTCTATAAATATCTCTACCAAATTTTAAAAGGCGCATTTATGCGCCTTTTTTATTGGACATAAAAATTTACGTATTTGACTATTTATAACATCGAATAAAGGATAAAAGCATTTACACTCAACATACTTAGCAATTTCAAGCGAAAAATCTTTGACTTTACAGTCACCAAGAAAAGGCATGGAAAAGCTTGTACCAAGCGGGAAGATGTTGCACGATTGAGCCATAGAAATACGTGTCATAGAAGGCACGTTCCAAATGTTTATTAGGATTATAAGCTGGTTAAACCAGTATTGAGGAAACCGATATGCCACAATACAAAGCGCCCTTACGTGATATGCAATTCGTACTGCATGAGCTATTGAATGCAGAAGAACACTATTCTAAATTGCCTGCATTTCAGGAAACCGTAAGCCGTGAATTGGTTGACCAATATTTAGAAGCTGCTGCTGATTTCTGTGAAAACGAATTGTCTCCAATCAACCAAAGCGGCGACCGCGAAGGTTGTACTTGGAATGATGGCGTTGTAACAACACCAACAGGCTTTAAAGAAGCGTATCAAAAATACATCGAACTTGGCTTCCCTTCTCTTTCTGCTGAAGAGCAATACGGCGGTCAAGCTTTACCTGTTTCTTTAGGTAACGTGATTTCAGAAATGGTCGGTACTGCGAACTGGGCATGGGGTATGTACCCAGGTCTTTCTCACGGTGCAGTTCGTACTTTAGAACACCACGGTTCAGCTGAACAAAAAGATGCTTACTTACCAAACCTTGTTTCAGGTGTTTGGACAGGCACGATGTGCTTAACAGAATCACACGCTGGTTCTGACTTGGGTATTATCCGTTCTAAAGCTGAGCCACAAGCTGACGGTAGCTATGCAATCACTGGTGAGAAAATCTTTATCTCAGCGGGTGAACATGACATGGCTGAGAACATTGTACACATTGTTCTTGCACGTCTTCCTGGCGCGCCAAAAGGCACTAAAGGTATTTCTTTATTCATCGTACCGAAGTTCAACTTAAACGCAGATGGTTCTGTGGGCGAGCGTAACGCAGTTCGTTGTGGTTCAATCGAACACAAAATGGGTATCCATGGTAACTCAACCTGCGTGATCAACTTTGACAACGCAAAAGGTTTCTTGATTGGACCTGAAAACCGCGGCTTAAACTGCATGTTCACCTTCATGAACACAGCACGTATTGGTACTGCAATTCAAGGTTTATCTGCATCTGAAGGTTCATTCCAAGGTGCACTTACTTATGCGAAAGACCGTTTGGCAATGCGTTCACTTTCAGGTGTAAAAGCGCCAGAAAAAGAAGCAGATCCAATTATTGTTCACCCTGCTGTACGTAACATGCTTTTAACGCAAAAATCTTTTGCTGAAGGTGGTCGTGCACTGGTTTACTTATTGTCTCTACATGCGGACGTGGTTGAGCAAGGTGCAACAGAAGAAGAGCGTAAATCTTCTGACAACATTTTGTCACTACTTACACCAATTGCAAAAGCATTCTTAACTGAAACAGGTTCAGAATCTGCGAAGCACGGTGTTCAAGTGTTCGGTGGTCACGGCTTTATTTCAGAGCATGGCATGGAACAAATCGTACGTGATACACGTATTGCTTGCTTGTACGAAGGTACAACTGAAATTCAAGCACTTGATTTGTTAGGTCGTAAAGTGTTGGGTACTCAAGGTGCAATGTTGAAAGACTTCACTAAGATTATTCACAAATTCTGCGACGCAAACAAAGACAATGCAGGAATGAAAGAGTTTGTTGAACCCCTTGCTGCTCTAAATAAAGAGTGGGGTGATTTGACTATGCAGATTGGTATGCGTGCAATGCAAAACCCAGATGAAGTGGGTGCTGCTGCAGTAGACTTCCTGTACTTCTCTGGTTATGTAACTCTTGCTTACCTGTGGGCGCGTATGGCACTGGTTGCCCAAGAAACACTAGCTGCGGGTACGACTGACGTTGACTTCTATAACGCGAAAGTGACTACTGCACGTTTCTACTTCAAGAAAATCCTACCACGCGTTCGCTCACACGTTGACGTGATTGCTGGTGGTTTAGAACCATTGATGTCTTTAGATGCTGAACATTTCGCTTTCTAATAAAACATTGTAAAAAACTGTACTCATGAGTACAAAAAAGAGAAAGGACGGTCATAGCTTTGGCGGTCCTTTTTCTTTATAAATACACATAAATGTTACCCCTTAGTCGTCTAACATGCTCGAAATACCTTGCTTAGACTGACTAATACCAAAATTTAAACAAAAACAGGTGTCCGAATCATGCCAATCTATAATGCGCCACTTGCAGATATGAAATTCATCCTTAATGATGTATTCAATGCAGAGCAATTCTGGCAAGCCAATGAAAATCTTGCATATATTGATGCTGCGACGGCAGAAGCTATTCTTGAAGAAATGGCTAAATTTGCGCAAAACGTGACTTTACCCATCAACCGTACCGGTGATGAAGAAGGTGCAACATTTAGCAATGGCAATGTGACGACTCCTGCTGGCTTTAAAGAAGCATTCAAACAATATGCTGAAGGTGGCTGGATTGGTTTGGGCGCTGACGAAGAATGGGGCGGTCAGGCAATGCCAAAAATGCTGACTGTTCTTTCTGATGAAATGTTATTTGCAACCAATCCATCATTTATGCTCTACCCGCTTCTTTCTGTGGGTGCAGGTATGGCGTTAAACAGCTATGCATCACAAGAGCAAAAAGAAACTTATTTACCTAAAATGTATACAGGTGAATGGTCAGGTACCATGTGCTTAACAGAGCCACATGCAGGGACGGATTTGGGTATTATTAAAACCAAAGCTGAACCGAATGCAGATGGTACGTACAACATTACAGGGACTAAAATCTTTATTACCGGTGGTGACCACGACCTTTCTGAAAACATCATTCATCTTGTTTTAGCAAAAACACCGAATGCACCTGCTGGTTCACGCGGTATTTCATTGTTTATCGTGCCGAAATTCATGGTCAATGCTGACGGTTCATTAGGTGAGCGCAATACAGCAGGCCCAGGTTCAATTGAACACAAAATGGGGATTAAAGCATCTGCAACTTGCGTGATGAACTTTGATGCTGCTAAAGGCTACCTTGTTGGTAAAGAAAATGAAGGCTTAGCAGCAATGTTCGTGATGATGAACTACGAACGTTTATCGATGGGTATTCAAGGTCTTGGTGCTTCTGAATATGCTTACCAAAATGCAGCACAATACGCGACTGACCGTTTACAAGGTCGTAGCGCTTCTGGCGTTCAATCGCCTGCTAAACCTGCGGACAGCATTTTAGTTCACGGTGATGTTCGTCGTATGTTACTCAATGCACGTGCCAATAATGAAGCATCTCGCGCATTTGCAGTTTACGTGGGTCAGCAACTGGATATCACTAAATTCTCAACCGATCCAGAAGCAATTAAAGCGGCAAATAACCGCGTAGCTTTACTAACTCCAATTGCAAAAGCCTATTTAACCGATACTGCTTTTAATGCAGTCATTGATTCGCAAATGGTGTTTGGCGGTCATGGTTATATCCGTGAATGGGGTATGGAACAATGCGTACGTGATTTACGTATTGCACAAATTTACGAAGGCACTAATGGTGTTCAATCGCAAGATTTTATTGGTCGTAAAACCATTAAATGCAACGGTTTATTCATTGCAGAATATATTTCTGAAATTCGTGACTTTGCCAATGGTTTAGACGCTGAGTTAAACTTCATTAAAGATGCAACATTAGATGCTGCAACTGAAATTGAAGCCGTGACGCAATATGTAATTGAAGCTGCAAGTGAAAATATCGAATTCCCGAACTCTGCGGCGGTTGATTACCTGCATGCAGTGGGTCTTTTAAGCTTCTCGTATATGTTCGCAAAAATTGCCAATGCAGCAAAAGCGAAAGATGGCGAGTTTTATCAAAATAAATTGGCACTGGCGCAATACTTCGTACAACGCATTTTGCCAGAGCTTGAACTTCGTATTACCAAAGTAAAAGCAGGTTCAGAAGTGATTATGAACTTTAGCGAAGACTACTTTACGACTCAGGCTTAATTTTCTGAACTAAGCTTTAAAAACGCCTGCTTTGTCAGGCGTTTTTATTTTGGATGATCTTTTTTATTTTGGATGATATTTTCGAATTGTCTCAGACATTTCAGGATGATGTTTTTCTAAAGCATGTGCGACATTTTCAGCATCTACTTTTGAACGATTCTGACTAACCTTAAATTTTCCAATAATTGAAGAAATTTCAATTTCGATTGCCACAATTTTCTCAAGTTGCTCTTCAATAAAATCATGTGGTGCATCCCCCATTTTCCAAGGAATATCCTGTGATGATTCATGAGTACGCGTTAAACGCGCCAATATTCCACGTAAATATTTCTGGTCTTCTATTTTTTGGATGCTTCCTGTGACATGCACCACACGATAATTCCAAGTCGGAACAACGCGATGATGCTCATGTTTACCCGCATACCCATTCGGAGAAATATAAGCCTGCTCTGCCTGAAAAATCACATATACAGATAAGGGCTGATCTAACATTTCAAACAAGGGATTTTCTTTTGCAATATGTCCTTTGAGTACACCCAACTCGCCTTGTGTTGAATCTAATTCGAGTGGAATATGATTCGCCTCGATTTTTCCATCATGGGTGACAATCACACTCGCCAATGAATGTTGTTCAATTAAGTCGAAAAGTTCAGGAAGATTTTCCTGTTTAAAATGCGTAGGTAAATACATTTATTATACTCAAAAAATCAATATCGCTAAATTCTAAAATCAATACTGCACATGAGTCATTGTAAAATACTATTCTCTATTGGTCTTTATCTGCGACTAGACTAAGCCAACAGCGATAAAGCATGAGCTACAGCCCTCTTATTCACATAGAAAATAGAATCAATAATTTTTGATTTATCTTTCATGTGCATGAAATTTGCATGCTATTTAATACATCTTAGTTTTTATAAAAGTAAGGAGGAAAAAATGTCTGAACGAAATCCCAAAGTTGAAAAAATTGAAGCCCTCCTCGATAAATTAGGCAATTTAGCTGTTGAAACCTTTCACTATGTCGCGCTGTTTATTATTGGCTGCATGGTGGCATGGTCTGCGGTACATACCGTGATTGATATTTTAACCGTCAAACAATATGCAACCATTGATGATATTTTATTGTTATTTATCTATTTAGAATTGGGGGCAATGGTCGGAATTTATTTTAAAACCAACCATATGCCAGTGCGCTTTCTAATTTATGTTGCAATTACAGCATTAACTCGCCTGCTCATTTCCGACATTCAGCATGACCATAAAGCAGATTTGGATCTGATCATTATCACAGGTTCTATTCTGATTTTGGCTTTTTCAATTTGGATTGTACGGTTTGCATCTTGGAATTATCCCTCTGTAATTCGTGACAAGCACAGTGAAAAGCCGCTACCTGAAGGTAAAACACCTCGTCCACAAGATGATGAATTGGCTTAAAGACATCATGTTTATTCAATCCTCCTTTAGCTATAAGGGGGATTGAATAAAGTTTAAAATATTGTTTTAAACTAAGTACAAAAGAGGATTAAGAAAAAAAAATTATTCAAACACCGTGCTAAAAAATATTTTTTGATTATCGATTCGGCACCAACACATAGCGACCATGTTCATAAATCCAATACATTCCTGTAGGCGGTGCGGGTAAACCTAAACGGCGCCAATCGGTAATTAAAACCGAGTTTGAACTTTCAATTCGGGCTGTATTCGGATCACCATTCACCCAGCTATAACTTTGTGAGTTCTGCGTAATGGTCGTTGGGGCATGGTATTGAATACTCACCCCATTTTGTATTGCTGGATAGCCACCATGTGGCGGATATGCTGGATAAGACGGTGTTGGGCGACTCGGATAATGAGGTCGATGTTGTGGGTAACTATTTGGTGGATAGTTATTTTGTGGATAATTCGGTTGATGCAAGGAAAAATTAGGTCGACTTGAAGTATAGTCATTTGATGGATAATTATTTTGCGGATAGCTCGGTCGATGTTGATGTTTGCTGGTATCGACACCTTGATAATTTGACCAACGGTTTTCCGCTTGAGTCATTGCTGAAGCCCCAAGAAGCACCATGCCACCCAGAGCATAAAGAATTGCTACTTTCATCAGAGACTCCCAATATCGTTGATACAACCATTCTAATCTCTAGTTTAGGATAAAGAATGGATAAAAAACCATCTAATGCAACGTTTTGTAAACCAAATATTTGAATCATTTCATGCGTTCATGCAACTAAGCATGCCCGATGTTTATGCTAAGATATTCTTTTTTGTTACTGGATCAAGCAGAGTGTCTGATTTAAGTTTTGACCGCCTACATCAATTCTTTTGTAAAGTGCCGAGTATACAAGAAGCATTGATTGATGCTTATGGTTCAGATGGTCAACATGCATGGTGGTTTAAATTTCAAATTAATGTAGAGCACCCTCTGGCATGGCAAACCGTGCAAGAATTGGGACATGTGCTGAATTACATTTCAAAGAATGAACGCCTGCCAACGCAGTTCCTACCTGTTTCACCGCCCCCTTATATGAATGGTGAAGCAAAAGACTTTTTAGCTTGGGTGATTCAATGTAATCATCCTGACTTTCCACCCGATGTGGTGTGCGATTGGCTAGAAGCACGTTTACCACAACCCGTTGAAGATGAAAGCCAGTGGAAAATTAAAACGGATTTAGCTGAACTGGATAAAATAAAAGATGCCGATTTGGATAAGTTAGTTCCACCCAATCCACAATAATATTTTGAGTAAAAAAAGCGCTTAATGCGCTTTTTTATCTTTAAAAAATTCAATTTCCCTCTTGTGCCATATACAGCTCATCTTTAAAAAAAGAGGGACGTTCATCCTTCCTTATTAAGACTTAAATAAGATAGCTCCTCCCTTTCTCAAAGGGAGGTTGGGAGGGATTTAAAAAATTTGGAACGATTTCCTAAAAAGTCGATACCCCACTCCATTCCATAAAGCGATAAATTGCATATTTCAATTTCGACTCATCCGCATAAATACGGTAATCAACACTCATATTTTTACCTTCTAAGTTCGACCAAGCGGTATTAAAATATTGATTGGCATCGTTAAAGACCTGCGCTTGAGATGCACCCACGACACGTAAATCAGTTTCCAAATTATAATTTTTAATGTTCCGTGCCGTGAAATTTGCTGAACCTAAAATCAGCTCGGCATGTTGTGCATTGTGTTTCACAATCATTTTGCTATGACACTGTTCACCTTGGGTCTTACACCAACGCACAGGTATGCCAGCATCATTGAGTTCAGATGCCACTTGACGGTTTGGAATACCATTTTTTTGACGACCGAAAGCATCTTTATTCGGATCAAGTAACACGCGAAGTTTTACCCCACGCTGATGTGCCGCAATTAAAGCTTTGACAATATCCCGTTCCGACAAATAGAACATGGCTAAATCAATTTGCTCTTGTGACTTCGCCGTTTCAATCAATCTGAGTGTTGCATCATAAATGGCTTTTTCAGTCAGCACCTGAACTTGAGGCAAAGACTGCTCAGCCTCAAACTCGCCAACAATCACCATCGGAATATCACCTTTGGACATTCTGCCTACAGCCTGTTCAGTCTTTAATACATCAATTGCAGTATTACCTGAAACCAGCAAGGCCACGTTGGAATGACGTGAGCTGCCATCATGCGGGTTAGCAGAAGTCACTAAAGTTTTCCAACCCTGAGCGGTATCCACCACCAAAGTTTTACGATGATTGGCTTTAAAATTAAATAAGTTGAAATAACTCCGCAAGGTAATCTTTTGTTGACCAAATGGATTAGGCAACCAACCCTTTTCAGGATTATTGCCTGCATCTTGACAACAGATATACCAAATACCTGACCAGAGTGGATTGGATGCACGTAGCGGTGTTAAATCCGTTTCAATCACATCAATCCCCGCTGCGCGTAACTGACGATAATGCGCTGGTGCAACACCGCCATAGACTGAATTAATCGGGTCGGTAATGACCTTAATTTCAATATTCGGTTGTACGCGGCGTTTTAAAATTAAAGTATCGGTGAGTTGCTGAGTAAGTGTACGGTGCACCACACCAGATTCGCCAACCTCTTTATTGAATAAGAACATATCCAGCACAATGGTGCTTTGTGCCTCATCAATCATTTTTAACATTTGATTAAAAATATGGTGCTCTTGTTGTTGTTTGCCCTGCATATCAATATAGGTTTGATCGGCGATAAATTCCACCTCAGCATGGCGCAACTGCCCCGTAAAATCCAAGCCCTCAGGCAAGGGCTTATAGGTATGATAAATCGCTGATGAGAGATAGCCCAAAGCCAATAAGCTGACCATTACGCTGACATAACGACGGCGTGACCAATTCAATTTTTGATGAATTCGTTGAAAAATACGCATAACAAAAAACCTAGTCCAATCGCATCAGACTAGGTTTTATGGTTTTATTTTTCAAGAGGTTTTCTGTGAATTAAGCTTCAGCTCTAGACTGTTTTATGGCTTGAACTTAGAAACCAAACTCTAAACCTACTGTAAAGTTACGTCCAACTTGTGGAATATTCGACAAGAATGAAGCATGTGAATAGACCTGATCATCTAACAGGTTATTGGCTTTAAAATACACGCGATAATCATTGTTTTTCGCGTATTGCCCTGCATAAGACACCCCTACATTGACCATATTATAGCCACCTGTTTCATGTTCATAACTGGCAATTTTGTCCTGATTAAACACATGATAATACTCAGCCAAACCTGACCAATGGTCATCAAAATTGGCATCTACTTTCGTCCCCACTCGACCTGCTGGAACGCGTGGTGCATTGTCGCTTTCAATTTTGCCACGGACATAATCACCGAATACACTCACTTTATACTCATCGGTTACAGCATAAGATGCTTGCGCTTCTGCACCATAAAATTTAGCTTTGTCTTGGGTATAATCGACTAAACGAAAATCTTTGTAGGATGCTGTGGTATTGGCATAAATATAATTATCAAACCAGTTATGATAAACATGCACATGGTAATCCAACTTATCTTGCTCATAATGTAAACCAAGCTCGATATTATTAGATTTTTCTGCGCTTAAATTTTCATTACCACGTTCATAGGTATTGGTCGCAAAATGCTTGCCATTGGCATACAGTTCTTGCGCCAAAGGTAAACGCTCTTGATGAGAACCGACCACAGACAATTTATAACTTGGTGCAAACTGCCAATTCACAGCACCTGAATAAGAAAAACCATAATCATCAAAATCTTTTTGATTGGAATCAATTTCAATTTTTTGCTGATCTAAACGCGCACCCAATTCCACATGCACATCATTAAATTGCTTATGTTCTAAAGCAAAAAGACTCCATTTTTGTGTTTTACTTGGATTCAATAAAGATTCTTCACCAGTAATATCCAGTTTTTGCTGATTATATTGTGTCCCAATTACCCCTTCCCAATTGGCAATAGGATTGTGTACCAATTCTAAACGCGCATCATAGCCCTGACTTTTAAAGCTGGTTGCCACCGTATTTTCTTCTAGTTCGTCATGTTTATAGTCAGTATAACTGGCATGGGCACGTAATTTTTCAAAGCCTGCAAAGGGGTTATTCAGTTCAGTGCGGAAATCATAGCGTTCCGATTTAAGGTCAACCCACGGTCCAGCAGCATGCTCATCTTCATCATGAGTATGCCCTGTATGACTGCCACAATGCAAATTATTGTCATGCGGATGACAGTCTTCATATTCATGACTGTGCCCTGGCAAACCATACTGATCTTGACGGTTACTATATGAAATCCCGCTAAAACCACGCTCATGAATCCAAGATAAACCGACATTGACGGTATCGCTTTGAGTAAAGGTATTGCCGACACGACGTTCTTTTTCTAATTCGCCATCATGGTCATGAAAATAATTCGGTGCAATATAACTATTCGCATCTCGAGTCGAACCTTCTACCCGTAGTGCAACTTGACTCCCCAAAGCTACGGTTGCACCCGCACTGGCTAATTTTTCATCACTGCCAGAGTTATAACGAATCCCCGCCTGCCCCTCGATGCCTTTTTCTGGCATTTGGGTGGGAATTTTATTGTCCGTGACATTGACTAAACCACCCACTGTGCCTGCGCTATATAGCAAGGTCGATGGCCCACGAATAATTTCCACTTGCTTGGCTAAAATTGGATCTACAGTCACCGCATGGTCAGGAGATAGTGTAGAAACATCGGCTGTTTCTGAGGCATGTTGTAGGACTTTGACGCGTGGCCCATCTTGCCCACGAATCACGGGACGACTAGAACCTGAGCCATATTGGTTAGAATACACGCCCAATTCATCTGCAAGTGCATCACCAATAGTTGCTCCACGTTCAGCCAAAGCCTGATGCTCTACCACATGATCTGCCACAGCAAAATCGGCAGCCGATTGTACCAAGGGATGTGCTTTTAATTGAATGGTTTCTAATTGTTGGTTTTGAAGATGATCATCAGCAAAAACGACAGGCGTAATGACGGCAAAGATAGACAGTGTAATTAAATTCTTATGAAAGGACATGTGCAGGCTCAAAGCGACAAAATCTGAATAGTGTTATAATATAACATTTCATCTTTTTTGCAATAAAAAACATTTCTTTTAACCAGCTTCGGCTAGACTGTATTTTACCCATTAAATCATCATTGAATTTTAAAGATTTTTAGATGCCTTTTACCATATCGCATGCTGTACTCGCACCGCCTATTTCCAAGTTAACAGGTCATGCACTGCCTGTTGCTGCACTGGCTATTGGTTGTATGGTGCCTGATTTATACCGCTTATTTACCCAAGAAAATTCCAATACCACCCATTTATGGACATCAATTATTCATCCCGACTTATGGATTGGCTTGGGTTTTTGTCTACTTTGGTATCTGCTCTATCGCCCTGTGATTTACCGTTTGAGTGGGCTTCAGCATCCATTACATATTGAGAGTTTCAAATCAGCCATTCAATTTTTAATGGGGGTGATTGCAGCGGTGCTTGTCGGCACAGCAACGCATATTATTTGGGATGGCTTAACCCATGTCGATTTTAGAACCTTTGCCTTTAAAGACTTTCTAAGTCAAAACCTGACCTTGTTTCATCATCAATATCCTGTGCATCGCATCTTACAGATTGGCAGCTCTATTGTAGTTTTACCCATTTTACTTTCCATGTGCCTGCAATATTACCGACAACATCAGCAACACCACTCAATTAGCCGAAAGATTAAACGCTTTGCTGTCGCGCTTTTACTGACATCTTTCGTCGTTGGTTGTTTTTCTAGTTGGGATTATGCACGCTATTTTTCTACAGAAATCTGGCAGGCAGATCTGTACTTTTTTGTCGGTAAATCCATCAATGAATTTACCCAAGGGGCTTTATCCGTATTTACCTTAGGCAGTCTGTTGTTCTTATTTTTTGATCGCGATCATCGACTAGGTTAATACGCTAAAGTGAAATGATTCAGCAATTTTCAGTGATTTGGCGTTGTTTTTAGATCTACTTCTTGTGACACCCTGCCCAAAGAGGCATAATTCAACATTCAAAGGCGGTACGCTGTTTACGTATACGCTTGCCTTAACCCATATAGTTGGATTTTTTACGCTATGATGCGAACTCATTACTGCGGTACTTTAACCGAATCTCAAATTGACCAAACCGTTACATTATGCGGTTGGGTACATCGTCGTCGTGACCACGGTGGTGTTATCTTCCTTGACATGCGTGACCGTGATGGTCTTGTGCAAGTGGTAATTGACCCAGATACACCTGAAGCGTTCTCAACAGCTGACAAAGCGCGTTCTGAATTCGTACTTAAAATTACAGGTCGTGTACGTCGTCGTTATGAAGGCACAGAAAATGCCAACATGGTGAGTGGTCAAATCGAAGTTCTAGCCAAAGACATCGAAGTTCTGGCTGCTTCTGAAACGCCGCCATTCCCATTAAATGATGAAAATACCAATATTTCTGAAGAAGTTCGTTTGAAATATCGCTTCCTTGATATTCGTCGTCCTGAAATGCTTGATCGTTTACGTTTCCGTTCTAAATTGACCAACCTTATTCGTAACTATTTCGAAGAAAATGGTTTCTTAGACGTTGAAACACCTATTTTGACCCGTGCAACACCTGAAGGCGCACGTGACTATTTAGTGCCAAGTCGTGTATCGAACGGTAGCTTTTATGCCCTGCCACAGTCACCACAGTTGTTTAAACAATTGTTGATGGTGGGCGGTATTGATCGTTATTACCAAATTGCTAAATGTTTCCGTGACGAAGACTTACGTGCGGATCGTCAACCAGAATTCACCCAGATCGACGTTGAAACATCGTTCATGAGTGACGATGACATCATGGATTTAATGGAAGTTTTAACCATTAAGATGTTCAAAGAACTGCTTAATGTTGACTTCGGAAAATTCCAACGTATGACTTATGCAGATGCGATGCGTGATTATGCATCTGACAAACCAGATATGCGTATTCCTTTGAAATTGGTTGACGTTGCAGACATGATGCAAGACGTTGAGTTCAAAGTATTCGCAGGCCCTGCTAAAGATCCTAAAGGTCGTATCGTTGCACTTCGCGTGCCGGGTGCAGGTTCATTGCCACGTAGCCAAATTGATGAATACACGAAATTCGTCGGTATCTACGGTGCGAAAGGCTTGGCTTATATTAAAGTCAATGAACTTGAAAAAGGCATCGAAGGTCTTCAATCACCAATCGTTAAATTCATCGAGCCAATCGTACTGGATTTGTTGAAACGTGTTGGTGCTGAAAATGGCGACATCGTATTCTTCGGTGCAGATAAAGCTAAAGTTGTGAACGATGCGATGGGTGCGTTACGTATCAAAGTCGGTCATGACATGAAATTAGCGACTTGCGAGTGGGCACCACTTTGGGTTGTTGACTTCCCAATGTTTGAAGAAACAGATGATGGCAAATGGACGTCTGTACATCACCCATTCACGCTACCAAAATCGAGCGTTGAAGAAGTGAAGAACAACCCAGGTGCTGCGTTGTCTGTCGCTTACGACATGGTCTTGAATGGTACTGAAGTGGGCGGTGGTTCACTACGTATTTATACTTTAGAAATGCAACAAGCCATTTTTGAAGCACTGGGCATTGATGCTGAAGAAGCTGAAGAAAAATTTAGCTTCTTACTTAATGCTTTACGTTATGGTGCGCCTCCACATGGTGGTTTAGCATTCGGTCTTGACCGTCTGGTAATGTTAATGACAGGTGCTTCGTCTATTCGTGAAGTGATTGCCTTCCCGAAAACCAAGACTGCGGAATGTCCTTTAACTCAAGCGCCTGCGCCAGTTGAAGCAAATCAGTTACGTGACCTCGGCATTCGTCTACGCGAAAAACCAAAAGCTGAAGTTAAAGCAGAAGCTTAATCCTTTAAATTCAGTAATAAAAAACCCTGCTCATGCAGGGTTTTTTATTACATTGAGATCAGGTCTTGAGAATGGCATAATAGCGACCTATTTTCTCCTTTGGTGTGAGCTAAACCTTATGGCTATGCGTCCTGCTGTCCGTCGTCGTGCACTTGTATTAATGGTATTCGCTATCGCTCAGTGGTTATTTATGCGTTACATTTTAGCCAATGGTTTATTTAATATTGATACTAATCAACGTATTTTATATTTTTGTGTCAGTAGCTTAGGTGGCGCCTTACTCATTTTTGTGAGTTTAATTTATATGGTCTTAAAAGGTAATGCCGATAAACCTGAGTAATCTTTCTCTAGCGCCACTAGGTTGACCTGATTTTATTGCCTAGTGGTTGTATTTCATTTCTTATTTTGTTCTCAAGACTTTTGATCTCATTTTCTATACTTTAGAAATGGCGCAGCCGCATTCATGCGATAAAACTCTTTCCAGAATTATTCTTTTTATAATGATATTAACTATAAATGAGTTGCGCTGTTATGTATCTTTTATTCAAAATAGTTGCTTTGCTCCCTCTTTCTCTGTTGCAGTTAATCGCCTCTTGGATTGCTATTTTACTCAATAGTTACAACTCATCCATGAAACGAATTACCCACATTAATCTACAATTGGCCTACCCAGATTTAAGCACGCAGCAGCAAAACATATTGATTAAAAATAGCTTAAAAAGCCAATGTATGACCTATGTTGAGTCGATTAAATGTTGGGGAATGCCACCCAAATATAATTTAGCTTTATTCAAAAATATTTATGGTGAACAGTATTTTACTGAAGCCTTAGCCAATAAAAAAGGTGTGATTGTGGTGATTGCGCATTTTGGCTGTTGGGAGCTTTTAAATGCATGGCTGAATCAGTATGCCTCACCAATGATTATGTACAAACCAAATAAAAATAAAGGCATTGATCGCTTTATGTTAGAAGCACGCCAACGACTGAATGCCACCCTCGTTCCCACCGATGAAAATGGCGTACGTTCAATCTTCAAGCACCTCAAACAAGGCGGTTTGACCGTCATATTACCCGACCATCTGCCCAAAGAATCTGGCGGAATTTATTCAAACTTTTTTGGTCAAAAAACATTATCAACAACATTGGTATCAAAATTAGCCAGCAAAACCCAATGTAATGTGATTGGACTCAGTTGTATTCGTGATGAAGTTTCTGGTTTTAATGTTCATTGTTCACGACTTTCCGATGATATTTTGTCCAAAGATTTACAAACTTCCGTGGATCGCCTCAACCAAGACTTAGAAGAGATGATTAATATCGCTCCTGAACAGTACTTATGGTCTTACAAGCGTTTTCGCAAAGTTGAAGGGCAAGAGAATATTTATAATCACTATCGGTAAAATATATTTTAAATTTCACCCTATATTGTGATCAATTATTAAGGGTGGCATACTTATGTGCATCCTTTAACAGTATAAATCAATCTATAGCTATATATTTATTTTGTATAATTATGCTTAAATTTCAGATAATTAATTTGTGTTAGTTTAATTGATAAAATGTTACAAGGATATCTTCATGGAATCTAATAGAAAATTTAAGATCCTTATTATTGGAAAACGTGGCGGAATTTTACAATGGTACGAAAATTTAATTGCAGCCCAACAACAAAAAATCGAGTATGAAATTGAAGGTTTTGCACTCAATCACAATAATATTAAAGAGCGTTTTCTTAAAAAACTTCTTCCAAATAAAGAAATATATACGGCAGCTTTATTGAAAAAAAAATTAGAAATTTTTAAGCCTGATCTAATTTTAATTGCTGATTTATTTTATTTTGATTCACACTTATTGCAGGTATTAGCTTCATCTCCAGCAAAAAAAGCACATTGGATTGGTGACTTTTTTGATAACAGACTCCTAAAATCAAAAAATGTAATTGATCTGTATTGTTTTACGGACTCCAGCTTTATACAAGATGCAACCGAGCTGGGATTAAGCAACACAATTTACCTTCCACTCGCCTATAACCCAGCTGTTTTCTTTGACAAGAAGGAATCTAAATCGAATCGTCTTATTTTCATAGGTGCTTGGAGTCAAGATCGTCAAGAATTAATTGAACAAATTCCAGTTCCAATGTCTGTGTATGGTAAAGGTTGGGATAAACTTAAAAAATCTGAATGTGATATTCACCCTTATAATATAAAATTAGATCAAGTTGCAGACCTATATGGACAACATAAATATGTCCTAAATATCATTAATAAAAAAAATATTCGTCAAGGTATGAATATGCGTTGTTTTGAAGCACCTGCCTGTGGTTGTATTTTAGTCAGTGAATATGTCAAAGATCTTGAATATGCTTTTAATATAGAAACTGACATTATTTCTTTTTCAAATCCTGTAGAATTGTCCCAGAAACTCCAAAATATCAATATTCATCCTGAATTGGCAATGTATAAAGTCCAAACATGTCATAACTATAACAATCGGTTAAAGACATTAGTTAAAATGCTTTTATGCTCATAACCATTTCATATCAGTAGGTTGCAACCCAAGTGTTTGTTAGTATTATCGTCCCTAGCTACAACCATGCTCAATTTCTAGAAGAACGAATTGAAAGCATTCTTAATCAAGATTTTCATAATTTTGAAGTCATACTTTTAGATGATCTTTCTCCTGACAATAGTTCCGAAATATTAAAAAAATATCAAGACCATCCAAAAGTTAGCCATTGTATTATTAATGAAAAAAATTCTGGATCAACATTTTATCAATGGAATAAAGGAATTGATTTAGCCAAAGGTGAATTGATTTGGATTGCTGAATCTGATGATGTTGCAGATCCACATTTTTTAGCAAAGCTTGTTCCAAAATTTGATCAAAATCCAAATTTAGTCTTAGCTTATAGCCAATCATATCGTATGAATGCGCAGGGTGAAGTAACAGGCACATGGAAAACACATACCGATTCAAGTGATTCTGAGTTATTCAGCCATGACTTTGAACTCTCAGGCCTAGAATATTTCGAAAAATTTTTAACCTTTCAAAATACCATCCCAAATGCCAGTGGCGTTGTTTTCAAGAAAAAGTGCTATTTAGATGTTGGTGGTGCAACCCCAAGTCTTAAATTTATTGGCGATTGGGAAATATGGGCTAAAATCATTTCTCAAGGAGATATTTTCTTTACTTCAGAATGCTTAAATTATTTTAGATACCACGACACCAGTGTGATCGCTCAAGCGAAAAAAAAGAAAGATCACTTTGAAGTAAGAAGACAAGTCATTCTTTTCAGAGAAAACATGTCAATTTTTTTGAATGCTTATCGTAAAATTCAAAGCAAAGCCAGTAAAGCTTATACAATAAATCAAAAAAAATTATCAATCGAATTAAGAAAAAATGCATCTTTAGCGATTCGACGGAATTATTACAAAAAAATTATTCCAACCAGTATAACGGCTCTCAAAACGATGCCTGTTTATATTGCACCCTTCTATATTATTAAACTACTTTTACAGTTAATCATTTCTCTATTATTGATTACTCCGTACAAATTATTAATGAAGAAACCACGATAAAGTTAACTTCTATTAATTAAATATCACTTAATTTCATAAATAATTTTTAAGGACTGCACGATGAAACTCTTTGCATTTTACTTACCTCAATATCATACAATTCCTGAAAATAATGCATGGTGGGGTAATGGCTTTACTGAATGGACAAATGTTAAAAAAGCTATGCCCTTATATCATAAACACAATCAACCTCGTGTTCCTTTAAACAACAACTATTATGATTTGTCTAATGATGCCACGCTAGCATGGCAATCAAAACTCCTTAAAGAATATAAAATCGATGGTTTATGCTTTTACCATTATTGGTTCAAAGATAAAAAATTATTAGAAAAACCAGCTGAAAATTTATTGAATAACAAAACAATAGATATGCCTTTTTTCTTTTCTTGGGCCAATGAACCGTGGACAAGAAGTTGGGATGGCTTAAACAACAATATCTTAATAGATCAAGATTATGGTGACAAACAGGATTGGATAGATCACTTTAATTATTTAGAACCTTTTTTCAAAGATTCCCGTTATGTTAAACATAATGGCTATCCAATATTTGTATTATATAGATCAGCTAATTTCAAACTATGTAAAGATTGGATTGAATGTTGGAGAGAACTCGCTCAACAATGTGGTTTAGGTGATATTCATTTTATATCCTCATTAACATCTTTTGAGAAAGACCCAAGAGAACTAGGATTTAATGCATCCTTATACTTCGAACCAATGAATACAACATCTCATCACCTTTTAGCCTATAAACAATCTAAATCAGAAAAATTTACTAAAAAGATTTCCACTATAATGAATAGATTTCATGGTTTTAACGATAAATTAGACTATTTCGACTATGACCATACATGGCAATCGATTTTAAATAAGAAAACTAGCGAAACAGTTTATGCAGGGGCATTTATTGCTTGGGATAATACTCCTAGAAAACAAGCAAAGGGTTCTATTTCTATCGGTGCAACTCCAGCCAAATTTGAACAATATTTTTCATTACTTTATAAACAAGCAAAAGAGAGCAATACCCCTTATATCTTTATTAATGCTTGGAATGAATGGGCTGAAGGTGCTTATCTAGAACCAGACACGAAATATCAATATCAACATTTAAATGCCATTCGAAATACTGTTGTGAAATCAAATTTTTAATAAATTAAAAGCCTCTTTAATAATCCTAAATTATCAAAGAGGCTTTAGTCAAAAAATTTAATTATTTAGAGTGGCAGCAGAATTATCCTTATCACTTACCAAAACCTCATCTACTTCAGACAAAGGCCAATCAATAGCGAGTGTTGGGTCATTCCAAATAATTGCCCCTTCACTTTCTTTATTGTAGTAATTAGTGGTTTTATATAGGAATTGCGTATTATCCTCTAATGCAATAAAACCATGCGCAAACCCTTCTGGTATCCAAAACATAGTCTTATTTTCTGCACTCAGCTCAACACCAACCCATTGACCATAAGTTTTTGATTCTGGGCGAATATCTACAGCAACATCCCAAACCTTTCCCTGTACCACTCGTACCAGTTTACCTTGGGCATGTGGTGCATTTTGATAATGTAATCCACGTAATACCCCCTTTTGTGACAAGGAGTGATTATCTTGGACAAAGTGTGGGATAGGCAAACTCAGCTCATTTAATGCTTGTTCAAATCGCTGTTGATTAAAACTTTCCATAAACCAACCACGGTCATCTCCAAACACATTGGGATGAAGAATCAAAAGCCCTTCTATTTTGGTTGTTTCAACTTTCATTTAGCTTCACCCAACAACTTGTATAAATATTGACCATACTCAGTTTTCTTCAATGCATCTGCGCTTTCTGCTAATTGTGCTTTGCTAATCCAACCTTGATGAAAACTAATTTCTTCCAGACAGGCCACTTTTAAAGATTGACGCTTTTCAATGGTATAAACAAATTGTCCAGCTTCAAGTAAAGACTCGTGTGTACCTGTATCTAACCATGCAAAGCCACGACCTAACAGCTCAACATTCAATGAACCATCTTTAAGATAAGCATTATTAATATCTGTAATTTCAAGTTCGCCTCGAGCCGACGGTTTTACTTGTTTGGCAAATTCAATAACACGGTTGTCATAGAAATATAATCCCGTCACAGCATAGGCTGATTTAGGTTGACTTGGCTTTTCCTCAATACTCAGAACTTTACCCGATTGATCAAACTCTACTACACCAAATCGTTCTGGATCGGTCACATGGTAACCAAAGACCGTTGCACCCAATGCACGTTCAGATGCTTGTTGTAATTGATCGCTAAAATGTTGGCCATAATAAATATTATCGCCCAAAATTAAGCACACATGATCTTGACCAATAAACTCCTCACCAATTAAGAATGCCTGAGCCAAACCATCTGGCGAAGGTTGTACTTTATAACTCAGCTCAATACCAAATTGTGAACCATCACCTAGTAACTTTTCAAAATTAGGTAAGTCTTCAGGTGTTGAAATTATTAGCACTTCACGAATACCCGCTAACATGAGTACCGAAAGTGGATAATAGATCATCGGTTTATCATAAATAGGCAGTAATTGTTTAGAAACACCTTTTGTAATAGGGTGCAAACGCGTACCTGAACCACCCGCTAAAATAATACCCTTACGTTTTAAGCTCATTTATTTAATATCTCCGTGAGTGCTCTTTTAGCACCCTGTTCCCAAGCGGGTAAATTCAATTGAAAAATCTGTTGTAACTTTTGATTATTTAATCGTGAATTATGCGGTCTTTGCGCAGGTGTAGGATAAGCCGATGTTGGAATTGCATTCAACTTATTTACAGCTAACTCACAGCCTAAAAGACGAGCTTGCTCAAAAATAAAATTAGCATAATTAAACCATGATGTTTCACCACTTGCCACTAAGTGATAAATACCAATTTTACGCTGATCTGCTAAAGTTTGAGAAATTGCATGAGCCGAGATATCAGCAATCAATTCAGCTGATGTTGGTGCACCAATTTGATCATCAATGATAGAAAGTTCTTCCCGTTGTTGAGCTAAATTCAACATGGTTTTTAAGAAATTTTTACCTTTTACAGCATAAACCCAAGATGTTCTAAAAATAAGATAATCACAACCGCTATTTTTAATTGCCTGCTCACCTAATGCTTTCGTTTTCCCATAAACATTTAATGGTGCAATATCATCTGTTTCACTAAATGGCTGATCACCAGCACCATTAAATACATAATCTGTTGAATAATGCACAAATAAGGCATCAATTAATTGGCAAGTTCGAGCAAGTTCTTGAATACTTAGATGATTAATTTGATCTGCACGTTCTTGTTCAGATTCAGCCAAATCTACTGCTGTATAAGCAGAAGCATTTACCACCACATCAGGCTTTACACTCAAAATAGAATCACAAACAGCTTGTGTTTGGCTTAAATCACCACACAAACCCATCACCCCGTAACGGTCTAAGGCAATAACTTCACCTAATGGTGCAAGTGCACGCTGCAACTCCCACCCGACTTGCCCATTCTTACCTAATAATAGTATCTTCATTTATTAATACTGCTTAACTAACCAAGATTGGTATTCACCGCTTTGCACGTGTTCAACCCACTCCGTATTCTTTAAATACCATTCTACCGTCTTACGTAAACCAGTCTCAAAGGATTCTTCAGGTATCCAATTTAATGCATTCTTAATTTTTGTCGCATCAATTGCATAACGTACATCATGACCAGGACGGTCCTTAACATAGGTAATTAAGTCTTTGTATTGAACAATTCCTTCAGGCTTCATTGGGGCAAGTTC
The DNA here is from genome assembly GCF_002135275.1 of Acinetobacter sp. ANC 4973. NCBI lineage: Bacteria > Pseudomonadati > Pseudomonadota > Gammaproteobacteria > Moraxellales > Moraxellaceae > Acinetobacter > Acinetobacter sp. ANC 4973. The sequence goes on along the minus strand of NZ_NEGM01000009.1, from coordinate 83,690 downwards.
TTCAAGCAAATCACAAATTGCATGTACAACTTCTAAATTAGCTTTTTCATTATGCCCACCAATATTATAGGTTTCACCCACAACACCCTCTGTAACGACTTTGTATAGCGCACGTGCATGATCTTCAACAAATAGCCAATCACGAATTTGCTGACCATTACCATACACAGGCAAAGGCTTACCTTGTAAAGCATTGAGAATCATCAATGGAATTAGCTTCTCTGGAAAATGATATGGACCATAATTATTTGAACAGTTTGTAATTAATACAGGTAAACCATAAGTACGATTCCATGCACGAACCAAGTGATCTGAGCTTGCTTTACTTGCAGAATAAGGTGAACTTGGAGAGTAAGGTGTAGTTTCGGTAAATAGGTCTGTTGTACCTTCTAAATCACCATAAACCTCATCAGTTGAAATATGATGAAAGCGAAATTCCGCTTTCTTTGTATCATTTAGCCCCAACCAATATGCTCGACTTGCCTCTAACAATTGGTATGTGCCAATAATATTAGTCTCAATAAAATCAAATGGTCCAGAAATTGAACGATCCACATGTGACTCTGCCGCTAAATGCATTACAACATCTGGCTGAAATTCTTTGAATAATTGATCCAATGCAATACGATCACAAATATCTGTTTTAGTAAATTGATAACGTTCATTTTTTGACACTGAACTCAAGGATTCTAAATTCCCTGCATAAGTTAATTTATCAACATTTAAAACTTGATGTTCGGTATTCTGAATAATGTGACGAACAACAGCTGAGCCAATAAATCCAGCACCACCTGTAACTAAAATTTTCATATGGGTATCCAATATCAACATATTCTGAATTACAACTTCCACATTTGGACTGTAAATAATTAATTTTTATAAAATCAACTACGATTAAATCTATTTATCTAATTTGAACGCAATAAAGCTTTTTCTTTACCATCCCAAATATATAAGCTCGCTCAAACGAACAACTTACAATTCTTAATAATTTAGCCATACTCGTAGCATAATTTAAATAAGTGAATTATAACATTCAATAAAAGCTTGGTATTATAGATTTAATCCCTTCCAAGCAATTTCAATAATATTATTTATGAAGAATTTGTCGATTTTACTCATCCATGATGATCGAGCAGGTCATTTGAACCCAAGCTTAGGTATTTGCGATCAAATTGAAGATGGTTTTCACACAAAAATTTCTAAAATTAAAACACCTTATTTGAAAAAATGGGGCATTAGTCTATTAAAAAAACTGTCTTGGTATCCCTCATTTTTCGATATTTTAGCTCAAATAGCCTATAAAAATACCTCAATTCAACAAAATTATGACTTGATTATTTGTTCAGGCATGCCTAATTTACTTTATGCTATTTATTTAAGCCGTAAATACAATTTACCTATTTATTATGCTGGAGATACCCGAAAAATTAATGATGCTTTAATTCAAACCACCATAACGGCATTACCGCAAAACATTAAGACTCAGCAAGTCATCTTAACGACACCACCTGTAAAAAAAATCTTTACTCAGCTACAAAATGATGTATTAGATTTAAAATCAGCCTTACTGGTATTAGGTGGACCGACCACTGAACACCCTTTTCAAAAAGCTGACTATGAAAATATGATTGATAAATTCATACAGCTATGCAAAAAACAAAAGCTTACGGCATATATTACCAATTCAAGAAGAACACCTGAACTTGAACAGACATGGGAAAGACTGCAAGATCATCCAAATCTTGAATTACACCTGATCAATAATCCTTGCGCTAAAAAATTCCATGAGCTTATTCACTTATCTAGCTATATTTTTGTAACGGAAGACAGCACATCTATGCTGGCAGAAGCAATTCAATCGGGTCGCTTTGTATCCTCTATTTATATGAAAACTTCTGTTTTTGAGCCTTTAAATCAAAAGTATCTCAAGGAGGGCTTAATGAGTCGACAGAATCGAGAGGATACTTTTATCCTACCCAGCACTAGAGATTTAACCAAGTTAAATTTAAGCGAAGCACTCATAATAACTATTCAACATAATCTGGAAGATTGAACATGATTTCCATTATTCTCACTCATTTTAATAAAGGCTTATTATTAAATCGTACAATCGAATCCTTACAACCTTGGGATGATATTGTGCATGAAATTATTGTGGTGGATGATCACTCTACTGATCCATCATGGAGCCAAAATTCAACATACATTGTACAAACCTATCCTAAAATAAAAATCATTCAAAATACTGAGAACAAAGGACCTGCTGTTCGCCTAAATCAAGGTGGTTTTGCAGCGACGGGTGATTATTTATTTTTTATGGATTCTGATGATGTATTAGCACCTAATCGCTTACAGTTGTTTTTGACAGCGATGAAAAATCAATCTGCCGACCTATGCTATGGTAAAAAAGTAAAAACTCATGATCTGAATGAAATTCAGAAACATACCACTGCGACTTGGGAAAGCAGCACAAATGCTCTTCATTACATCTTAAAAAATAATATTATGCAAATGTGTGTAATGTGCAGTAAGGAGCTTTTTCTAAAAGCCGGTGGTTGTAATGAAAAGATTTTTATTCAAGATGAATCGCTAGCATTAAATTTAGGTAAATATTCTCAAAAAATTATTTCCACTGATTTAGATTGTGTATTTGTAATTTTAGATGAAGAGGAAACCACACGGGTTCGAGGCGAAAATCGTCTTTCTCGCCATCTCGAGCAACAGCACTATGATATGTTCTTCACCATTGATGATTTCTTACAAAACTATCCAAATATTGATCAAGAAAATAAAACCCTTCTCATTAAAAAAGCATTTTCAACCTATTGGAAAAGTATAAAAAACACTCCTCAGCAACGGTTTTCTGATTTGCTTATTTATCTTGCAAGCAAAGTTTCACCTTTAAAGATATGGGATAAAAATCATCAACATCTCATCGAATACTTTGAAAAGCTAGATCATGTTCGCAAAATTCGTACATAAAAAGGAGGCCTAAAAACCTCTTTTCCCCAATTTTAAACGTAATTTCACGGCAAACATCGAATCTTTACCGCTAATTTTAATGCGCTGTAACTGCATAAAATCAGGATTTAAGCCATCAATTCCTTCTTCTGTGGTTACGGCATTGCTATAGCCAGCTTGTTTTACCAAAGCAACATCACGCTGTGAATAAATCCCAAATGGATAAGCAAAACTTGTCACCGACTTAGCCGTTAAATTTTCTAATTGTTGTTTCGATTGAGTTAATTCTGCCAAGCACTCAACATCATCTAATTTATTTAAATTGGCATGAGTCATAGTATGTGAACCAATTTCAACCAAGCTACTATTTGCTAGAAATTGAACTTGCTCATCGTTCAGTTTAGCTTCACGCGCCAATTCACCACTATTATGATGTGCTTTTTTATAGGTAGACCAATCACGATCATGACGATCCACAACAATATAAATAGTGGCTTTAGCTTGGTATTTTTCCAAAATTGGATAAGCATTTTCTAAATTATCCAAATAACCATCATCAAAAGTAATAGCCACTGTTTTTTCAGGGTGTTTACCCCAATTCTTCTGCAACTCTTGCATTGTCACAAAATGAAAACCTTCAGCTTTCATCCATGCAACCTGCTTTTCAAATTCCTTTGGCGCTACGCGTAATTTATTAAACTTTGCACCATCAATATGCTCTCGTACCATGTGGTACATTAATACACGTGGTCGTTTCCAGTCTAATGCTGGCTTCCACCATGTATATTTATAACTAAAAGCCATGACTAAAACCAATAGAAAGATAAGAATATAAATCACAAAAACAACCTGATTATTGGGCTAAAAGATATGTTGCCACACGCTCCGCTTCTTTAAAAGCATGAGGTTCAACTAACATTTCAATAGATGTCTGGTTAGAAACTAAATTGGATTGAATAATTTGATCAATAGACAAAGTAATACGATCTTCTTTAACACGGTCAATTTCAATCACCCCAACCTTACACCCTGCGGTGAATGCCTCAAAAATCATCGAAACACTGTCTTCAGTGACCCAAACGGCTTCTGCTTTTTGCATTTCTTCAAAAATCCAACCTTGCGGGGTCTGTTCAACTGGAAATATGTGTAGATGAGATGCCAATGGACTCTCATTCAAATGCTCTAAAAACACTTTCGGTGTACGCCGTGAAGTGGTCAAAATAATCTCAGCTTGAGAATGGTTCTTCACGATTTGATCAATTGAAGCTAAAACCTTTTCTTCATTCCATTGATGGCGTTTCGATGATCCACCTAGGGCAATTAAAATTCTATTTTTTTGATGGCGCTGTTCATTCACAATCGGATTGAGCGCACCTTTTGTGGTGATAACATGAGCAGATGCTTCAATGCCATCATGTTCAGGAATAATCGCATAATTAAACCAAGTAAATGGAAAATTCGGCTTCATCATAATCACGGTTTTGGCTTGCGGATACACTTTTCCCAGCAATAAAACACGTAGCTGAGTGTGGCTGCCTACGCCAAAAATATAATCCGGTGACTGAGCAACAGCCGACGTGCTTTGTTTGAATGTCGCCAATAACAAACTAAAAATGGGCAATTGATCAATGAGAATCTCTTCAAAAGTCACCGCTTCTATACTTTGTCTTTGCATTGCCTGATACAAACCAATTGCTTGTGAGCGATGCCCCGCCTTTCCATCACTAACATAGACAATATGCATAAAAATGTCCTTCGAAAAGAATTAACCTAAACCTAGAAAATACATAAGCCATAAAAAAAGGCGAAAACCAAGTTTTCGCCTTTTTATCTTAACTGATCAGCTTATTTTACGTAAGTTAACCAGTGTGCATATTTAGGGTCTTTACCCTGAACTGCATCAAAGAATGCTTTCTGGATTTTCTCTGTAATTGGACCACGCGAACCACAACCAATTTCACGGTCATCATATTCACGAATTGGTGTAACTTCCGCAGCAGTACCGGTAAAGAATGCTTCATCACCAATATAGAACTCATCACGGGTAATACGACGTTCAATCACGTCATAACCCAAGTCTTTGGCAATGGTGATAATGGTTTGACGGGTAATACCGTCTAATGCACCACCCGAAATATCTGGTGTATGCAGCACGCCATCTTTCACTAAGAATACGTTTTCGCCTGAACCTTGGCATACATAGCCTTGTGGGTCCATCAACATTGCTTCGTCATAACCCGAGTGTGCCACTTCCTGATGTGCAAGAATAGACAAGGTATAGTTACCTGACGCTTTTGCTTTACACATAGTCACGTTTGGATGGTGATGGGTAAATGATGATGTTTTAACACGAATACCTTTCGCCATTGCTTCATCACCAAGGTAAGCACCCCAGCTCCATGCAGCAACAGTGGCATGAATGGTATTGTCTGTTGCAGCGATCCCCAGTTTTTCAGAACCGATAAAAATAATTGGACGCAAATAGCAAGAAGCCAATTTATTTTCACGTACCACATCAATCTGAGCTTGCTCTAATGTTGCTTGATTATATGGAACTTTCATTTGATAAATTTTTGCAGAATTCAGCAAACGTTTAGTGTGATCTTGCAAACGGAAAATCGCGGTTCCATTCGGAGTTTCATAGGCACGGACACCTTCAAAAACACCCATACTGTAATGTAATGTATGAGTTAAAACGTGAATTTTCGCTTCACGCCAATCAACCATCTGTCCATCTTGCCAAATAAAACCATCACGATCAGCCAAATTCATGACACAAACTCCAATTTTTATACAATTATTCACGTTCCAAAGCGAAGGTCGCTGTTGGATCAATTAATCTCTGCCATAGCTTGCAAACCACCTCTCGGGTATCGAACCAATCCGCAGCATTCACTTGCATCGATTGATTGGCAAGGGCTAAACGGTGGCTCTCAGCGCGTTCACTTAAATAGGCTTGAATCAATGCTGTCGCGTCGTCACTGGATAAGCAACCGGCGTTTGCGGCATCCTCAAGGATTCTTACATTGTCGGAATAATGGGCGAGATCAGAATTCGCCCCACTCCATGCGAGTACCGCATACTGTGCCATAAATTCAATATCAACGATACCACCTGCATCCTGTTTTAAATGAAAAATTCCATCTTTTTGCTGTTCTTTTGACGAGCCTAAATGGTCTTTCATTTTCTGACGCATTTTGAGCACTTCTTCACGAACTTTGGCTTCATCACGCGGCTGAATCAAGATACGACAACGCAATGCTTCAAATTTATCGCGCAAACTTTGCTCACCCGCAATCGAACGTGCGCGAACCAAAGCCTGATGTTCCCATAACCATGCATTCTTTAATTGATATTGCTCAAAGGCTTTTAAACTGGTGACCAAAAGCCCTGCTTCACCTGATGGACGTAGACGAGTGTCAATTTCATAAACACGCCCATCCAAAGTCTGCGTGGTCATAAGTGACATAAATTTCTGTGCTACGCGTATCGCAAATTCAAAACCACTGATTTTTTTCTGGCCATCTGTATCGCTCTGTTCATCCATATAGTGAATAAACACCAAATCTAAATCTGAGCCATACCCCATCTCGATGCCTCCAAGCTTGCCATAACCTGCTACCGTAAATGCGGTATGATCGGTTGAACAACGCTGCCCTTCTGCATCAAGTGGAAAGCCATGTTTTTTCGCGGTAATTTGATAAGCTAAATTTAGAGTTGCATTGACCGAAACTTCTGCAATATCGGTTAATGCATCAGAGACTTTCATTAAAGGACTTTCAGCCAATACATCACTGGCGGCAACAGCCAAGACATTGGATTTTTTAAACAGTCGTAATACACGAAGTTGATCTTCGACTTGATCAATCTCAATACGCAATAATTGTTGGCGTAATGAGTCTTCTAGATCTTGGCGTTTTGGCAACTCAAAATCCATCGATAAAAACTCATCCAACAACACCGGATAATGGGTCAATTCTTCACAAATCCACGGACTGACCGTTGCCATTTTTACCAGTCGTTGCAATGCACCTTTACTTTCAATCAGCATCACCAAATACACAGTACGGCGCAGCACCGACTCAACCAAAGGCATCAGACGTAAAAGTGCCGTTTGTGGTTTATTCGACTGTAAAATTGCTTCAATCAAATGCGGCCAAAAGGTTTTTAAACGTTGCACTGCTTTCGCGGGTAATTTCTTTAAGGCATGACCATACCAGAACTCATGCACCAAATTTTTTGCACCATCATCCAGTACCGCTTCAAGTTGTTTTTCTAATTGGCTAAAGCTTTCAATTAAAGGATCAGGTTCTTTTTCTTTAATCAGATGTTCAAACTGATGAATGACTTTGGCTCGTTTAGCATTCAGCGTTTCAAGGAATGCGTCCCAATCGCTAAAAGCTAAAGTATCCACAATACGTTGACGTAATTCAGGCTCAGTCGGTAAGGATTGGGTTTGTTGATCATTCAATGCTTGAATGGCATGCTCTACACGGCGTAGAAAAAGGTAAGCATCTTCCAGTTCAATGACCGCTTGTGTATCCAAAAGCCCAACTTCACCCAAATGATGCAGACTGACCAAACACTGACGATCTTGTAACTCCAATTTAGAGCCACCGTAAATCAGCTGAAAAACCTGCACAATAAATTCAACTTCACGAATCCCACCTGCGCCAAGCTTGATGTCATCTTCAATATTACGACGCAGCACTTCACGCTCAATCATGGCTTTCATTTCGCGCATGGCTTCAAAAGCGCTGTAATCAACATACTTTCTAAACACGAAGGGTCGGGTCATATCCAGCAGTTCTTCACCCATTTTACCGCCCGTTACAATACGTGCCTTAATCCATGCATAACGCTCCCACTCACGTCCATGCTGGCTTAAATATTTTTCTAATGCGACATGGCTAATCGCAAGCGCCGAGCCATCTCCCCACGGGCGTAAACGCATATCGACACGAAAAACAAAACCATCTGCGCTAATATGATCCAGCAGATAAATGAGTTTCTGTCCCCAAAGAATACAAAATTGCTGTACATCAATACATTTTCGACCATTGGTTTCACCCTGTTCATCAAAGGCAAAAATAAGATCAATATCACTGGAAAGATTTAGTTCTTGTGCGCCAAGTTTCCCCATCGCCACAACAATCAAATCCTGTACTTTGCCATTATAACCAACAGGCTCACCATGCTTCGCCACCAGCGGAATTCGGGCAAAGTCTTTTGCTGCACAAATTGCTGCATCAGCAAAATCTGACAGCTCACGTGTTAAGGTCACCACATCAGTCAGTTGATTGGCATCCTGCCAAATCCAACGAAACATGAGACGTGCGCGAAGAATACGAAGTTCTCGCATCCATGTCGCTTCATCAGTAAGGTGGTCTAAAGATGTTTGCACAACATGCTGAATTTGTTGTGTCGTTAAAGGGTTTATAAATTGGTCAATTGCATAATCTTGTTCTAAAAATGTACTGTGATTGCCCAATACCAGTTCTGCATATTGGCTCGCACGTAATGTCTTCTGCAATTGTTCCGCATTCATTTCTAAACCTTCAGCCTCGTTTTTTTCTAGTTATATCAGCTGAAAAGAAATAGGGGAAAAGAAATTTAAGCTTCTGTTGTTTTTTATTCAGTGATCGCCTGTTTAATACTATCTAACGGTAAAGCTTGATGCGTATTCACAGCGATGGGTAAAGAAACTTTAAAGATCGTTCCCTCGCCTTCTTTTGACTGTACCGAGATTTCACCTTGATTCAAATCCACAAAACGTTGACATAACACCAAACCTAAACCCATGCCTTTCTCACCCGCTGTTCCCTTAAAACTGACCGTTAAGCGCGGTTGAAACAATTCATCAATCTGGCTTTGCGTCATGCCGAGTCCAGTATCTTCAATATAAATATCAATACTGTATTTTGATTTTTCGGCAGACATGATGACTTTACCCGTGCCATCCACATAGGTAAATTTCAGTGCATTAGAAACCAGATTTTGTAAAACTGAGGTCACCATATTAATATCGGCATAGACTTTTAAATCATCGGGTATTTGATCAATCAATTGGATATTTTTTTTAATCGCCAAGGTATTTAAGACATCAAAAACAATTTTTGAAGATTGTTTTAAATTGAAATTGATGGGATGGTAAATAAAACGTCCACCCTCAGCCATGGCCCAATTTAATAAACTTTCTAACAGATTATAGGTCGATTGCGAGGTATCTAATAAATAATCGGCAATACTTTGAATGTTTGCATCATCCAGCGTAGCTCGCTCTTGCGCCAAAACTTCAGAGAAGCCAATTAAGCCATGAAATGGTGCACGCAAATCATGCGCAATAATTTGAAAAAACTTGGTTTTACTCGAGTTTAAAGCGCACTGTTGTTCATATAATTCTTTTAGCTCTGCATAATCTGAATGCAATTCAATAATATTAATCAAACTCATGGCCAGTTCATGCACAAGTTCTAAATTTTTCTCATTAAATTCTTCACACTGTTCATCAAATAAAATAACGTGCCCAATAGACTCTGTTTTATTTATTTTTAAATCAAAAGCCACAATTCGCTTATGTGCAACACCTAAATCATGCACATATTGAGAAAAAGCAGCATAATTTTTATGCTTGACGCTCAGAATCGTCTCGCCTTCAAAAAATGCAGCTAAATTGGCTTCTTTTTTTGAGTGAAAGGCTTTAAACCATTTGGGTGAAGCATACCAAATATAGGGTTCATTATGAAAACCAAGAATGCCACAATCGGTTTGTAAAATGCCACGGGCAAATTTCAAAAAACCTTCGACACGATTATCTGGAGTAAAAACACCAAGCAATAATGATATTTTACAAGCACTGAGCTGCTCTGTTGCTGAGCCTATTTCAAGTAACTGCATTTTCATCTCTGCCTCGTAAATTTTTTTACCCTCTATAGTTAAAAAACAACTACGCCCTATCCATTCTATTAACAAACTTTTACATAGAACACAATAAAAAAAAGGCACAAACAGACCAAAAGTGACAATTTCCGACAGACTATTTTTTATGGTCGCTAATTTGACCTTAAACGCTAGAATTTAATCAATTTTTTAAGCATAAAAAAACCCCAAGCTTTTCGTACCGGCTTGGGGTTTTTTTGAATCTGGTCCCGAGGGTCGGACTCGAACCGACACATCATCTCTGATAGTGGATTTTGAATCCACCGCGTCTACCAATTTCACCACCTCGGGAAAGGGGCTTACAAGCATATGAGCTTGTGGTCGCTATATTACTATTAAACTTAGAATTGTCAATTATCTAATCCAGTCAATTGCTCAATTTTAAAGCAAAAGCAAAAACTTTGGCTTAAAAAACATCAGATATCATCTCGTTCACCCTTTTCGGGACTATAATGCAGACGTTTTTCTTATTGTTATACATTAAAGATGCAACTTTCCGACTTTAACTTTGATCTCCCTGACGAGCTAATTGCTCGCTACCCTTTAGATACCCGCAGTGCTTCACGCCTTTTGCATTTAGATCAGCAAGGGCAATATCACGACTGCCATTTTACTGACATTTTTGATTTACTCGATGCTGGTGACTTACTCATTTTAAATGACACCAAAGTGATGAAAGCACGGCTAAAAGGAAAACGTGCAACCGGTGGTGCTGTTGAAGTTTTAGTAGAACGCATGCAGGATAAATTTATTGCACATTGCCACATTAAAGCCAGTAATTCACCTAAGGCGGGTGCTGAACTTTTTATTGGTGATGATGAAGTAAAAGTCACGGTGCAAGGTCGCCATGAAAATCTATTTATTGTTGAATTTTCACAACCAATTTTAGATGTGCTCGATCAATATGGTGCTTTACCCATTCCACCATATTTTAACCGCGAAGCTGAAGCCATTGATACCGAGCGTTATCAAACGGTCTTTAATGATCCGACTAAACTGGCAAGCGTTGCAGCACCAACAGCGAGTTTACACTTTGACCAAGACTTATTGGAAAAGTTAACCGCCAAAGGCATTCAAAAAAGCTTTGTGACGCTGCATGTGGGCGCAGGGACATTCTTACCAGTACGCACGACAGACATCCAGAACCATATTATGCATAGCGAATGGTGTGATGTTCCTGAACAGACTGTTGAACTGATTCGTCAAACCAAAGCACGTGGCAATAAAGTGATTACTGTGGGCACCACGGCAACACGTGCCATTGAAAGTGCCGCACAAGCCCATGGTGGCACATTGGCTGCATGGACGGGTGATACACAAATTTTCATCTATCCGGGTTATGATTTTAAAGTGGTTGATCGGTTAATTACCAACTTCCATCTACCTGAATCTACGCTATTAATGCTCGTTTCGGCCTTATCGAATCGTGATAATATTTTAAATGCCTATCATCATGCTGTCGAAGCAAAATACCGCTTTTTTAGTTATGGTGATGCCATGCTCGTTGATAAAATTAAACCTTAATCTTTGCTGAAAAAAGAAGAACTTCATGCCGCTCGATAGCGTTCAACATTCGATTCATATTCGACGTAAAAAAAATGAACGTGTTTTTCAAAATATCGCGCGGCTACAGGATCTTGGACGTAAGGCACAAAGCCATCAGGACATTTTAGATGGTCTACATCCGTGGAATGCACCGATTGTACTTAAGTTTGAAAATGTCTTGCCGCTACTGTTAGCCGCAGTAGGGCTATTTTTTGTCCTTCTCATTTTTACCAATCCCACCAATATCTGGATGCAACTGGGCCTAATCAGTGGCCTACTGATGATTTTTTGGGCCTATATCAGTTATGAAGACAAACAACCCATTGATGACGTGATTGAATTCCTAGAACAACAAAGCATTAATAAAAAATACCAGTTGGCTTTACATCAGCAACCACAACATATCTCGGTTCCATTACAGCCTGTTTTATTGATTGCGCATTTAAAACGCCTATTTCCCGTGTTTAATCAAGGTACGATTTCCAATGATCTGCCCTACTATGCCAGTACCATCTGGGAAGATGAAGATGGTCAACAACATCAAGTGATGGTTTTTCAATATCACTATGTCAATGAAATGCTTATGCGTGATAAAAATGGTGATGAGGTCAGAGTCAAAGAAATTCATAAAGACTTATGGGGCGTGTTTGTTTTTGATGTAGAAACGCAAGGGCTTGCCATCACCACAGCAAATAAAGATTTTTATTATCCTTATAGCTTCCCTTGGCATACCAGCGACATACAAACCAATCAAAAGCTCAATATTTTTGGTAGCGATGAAATGCAAACAGCAAAGCTACTGTCACCTGCATTTGTATTGAGATTGGCAGATTTTTTTGCCCAGCGTCAGGGCGATTTAATGTTCCATCCAAGCAGTCATACGTTATGCTTTTTAGGGCCAGCGAATTTATTTAAAATATCGACACAAGCAAAAAATATTCAAGATATTTCTGCATTACGTGGACACTTACGTACTTTTAAATTACCTTATCTAGAAAGCTTACAGCGTGATTTAACACATTTTTTAAAATAGAAATTATTCATATTTTGGGGACTTATCAATGGGGTTGTTGATTTTTTTACTCTTAATCATCGCTGCAATTGTCGCATGTGTCATGATTCGAAATAATATTGTTCGCCATCACAACGCCTCCATTCGAGCTTGGTCAGATGTTGCCAGTTATGAACGGCAGAAAATTAAAATTTTAGATGCTCTACAACCACTTGTTGAGCAATATTCAAATTTTGAACAAGGCACTTTAGAAAAAGTCACCGAACTGCGTCAAAATATTTTAAATTTAAATGTGAACAATACTGATGTTTCACAATTACAACGCATTGAAAGTTTAAATAAAGAGCTGATGCATAGTTTAAATGTGGTGGTTGAAAACTATCCTGAACTGAAAGCCAATGAAATTTATCTTAAAATGATGAATGAAATTGAAGAACAAAATGAAAATGTCGGTGCTGCCATTACCATCTTTAACCGTAATGTCGAATTATTTAACAACCACATTCAAATTTTCCCGAATAACATTGTCAACACCATGACCCTCGGTAAAAAAGCCATTCGCCCCTTTCGTGATCAAGCGGCAACGCAAAATTTTGACTACCGACCGAATTTTTAACCTCTCCAGACGTTTTGCATCCTTTGCCATGAAAGATGCAAGACGCTCTATTTAAAAATATATTATTACGCTTCAACCTTCACCCGCATTAAAAAATCAAAGCCAGCAACACATTAAAAAAATAATATACCCCCAGTTAAATACCTCATTCACACCAAGCACTTACCAACTTTGCTGGTTTTGGCTTTATTATTCCAGCGACCTTTAATCAAGAAAGTATTGAGTTAAAACTCGACAACACTGGTGTTTATCTGCGTAATCTAGGAAAATAGTCGACTTTTAGCGGCGAACTGTTTATTCGCTCTTGCACTGCACGCAGTGCTTTGCTCTTGTTCAGGATATTTTATGAAGTTTGAAAAATTAGGTCAGTCGGGTCGTGCCCGTCGTGGTCGTTTAACGCTTGAACATGGAGTGATTGAAACGCCCGTGTTTATGCCTGTTGGTACTTACGGCACGGTTAAAGGCATGTTGCCACGTGATATTGAAGACATTAAAGCTCAAATTATTTTAGGCAATACCTTCCATCTTTACCTTCGTCCAGGTTTAGATGTGATTCGTGAACATGGCGGTTTACACGAATTCATGAAATGGAATAAACCGATTTTGACCGATTCAGGCGGTTTCCAAGTATTCAGCTTGGGTGCAATGCGTAAAATTAAAGAAGATGGTGTAACTTTCCGCTCACCCATTGATGGTTCAAAAGTCTTTTTATCACCTGAAATTTCAATGGATATTCAACATACCTTGAATTCAGATATCGTGATGATCTTTGATGAATGCACACCTTATCCAGCGACACATGAAGAAGCACAAAAATCATTACAGCTTTCACTGCGTTGGGCAAAACGCTGTAAAACCCAACACCATGATGTACTGAAAAATCGAAATGCGCTGTTTGGTATTATTCAAGGTGGCATGTACGAAGACCTACGCAACGAATCACTGAATGGCTTAAAAGAAATTGACTTTGATGGCTTTGCCATTGGTGGTCTTTCAGTGGGTGAACCGAAAGAAGAAATGATCAAAGTTTTGGATTATCTTCCTGCACAAATGCCTGAAGACAAACCACGCTACTTGATGGGTGTCGGCAAGCCAGAAGACATCGTTGAAGCCATTCGTCGTGGTGTCGATATGTTTGACTGCGTGATGCCAACCCGTAATGCACGTAACGGTCATTATTTTGTGACCGACGGTTTGGTTCGTATTCGTAATGCCAAATATCGTCATGACCAAAGTCCACTCGATTCAGAGTGCGATTGTTATACCTGTCAAAATTTCACCCGTGCTTACTTATTCCACTTGGAAAAATGCGGTGAAATGCTTGGTTCGATGCTCGGCACCATTCATAACCTACGTTATTACCAAAGATTTACACAAGACATTCGTGATGCGTTAGATAATGGTACTTTTGATGCCTATGTCCACGATTTTTATGCACGTCGTGGTCTAGAAGTTCCACCTTGTCCTGAAGATTAATCTATCAGTGTTTGCGCTGAAGAAAAAGACAGGGTAAATTGCTGAACAAGTTAATTTATTATCATATTGTTGATATACAGTTTTTTATTTTAGGAAAATGAAATGAGCCTTTTTATTTCTACTGCTCACGCAGCGGGTGAAGCTGCAAGCCAACCAAGTTTGGTGACTAACCTTTTGATGATTGCGGTATTTGTCGCAATTTTCTATTTCCTTATTTGGCGTCCTCAAGCAAAACGCGCTAAAGAACACCGCACTTTAGTTGAAAGCCTTGGTGTGGGTAGTGAAATTGTTTTTGCTGGCGGCCTTATGGGTAAAATCCTGAAAATTGAAGGTGATTTTGTCGTGGTTGAATTAAGCCGTGGCGTAGAAATAAAAGTTCAACGTGCCAGTGTGATTTCAGTTCTTCCTGAAGGCACATTAAATAATCTCTAATCAAAAAGAGTCGTGCCCTAGCACGACTTTTTCATTTTAAGAAGAAAATAAATGCGTTACCCAGCATGGAAATATCTGCTGATCATCATTGTTCTGGTGATTAGTACATTATATGCCCTGCCTAGTTTGTATCCAGATGAACCTGCTGTTCAAATTTCGGGTGCCAAAGCTGGTACTCAGATTGACCAAAGCATCGTACAAAAAGCAGAGCAGTTATTAGAAAGTGAAAAAATTCCAAGCCATGACAACAGCTTTAGTAATAATGCTGCCCTTTTACGTCTTGATTCTTCTGAAGCGCAATTAAAAGCCAAAGAAGTATTACGTCGTGGTCTTGGTGAAAATTATGTTGTTGCTTTAAACCTTGCACCAACCACGCCTGAATGGCTCCAAAAAATTGGTGCAAAACCAATGAAATTGGGTCTAGATTTACGTGGTGGTGTTCACTTCTTACTTGAAGTGGATATGGATAAAGCCATCAGTCAGCGTCTGGAAACCTCCGCAACTGATTTACGTCGTCAACTGCGTGATAACAAACTGAAATTCAATAGTCTTGCTTTGAATAACAACACGATTACCATACAGTTTGCAAATAACAGTGACCGTGATGCGGTGATGGATTTCTTACGTCGTAATGGCAATGAGTTCAATCAACAAGCCGTTGCATCAGAGTCAGGTTCAACTCTACGTTTGAGCTATACCGATGTACGTAAGCAAGAAATTCAGTCTTATGCGGTAAATCAAAACTTAACCACGTTACGTAATCGTATTAATGAGTTAGGTGTAGCAGAAGCATTGGTGCAAACCCAAGGTAGCAACCGTATTGTGGTTGAATTACCGGGTGTTCAAGATACTGCTGAAGCAAAGCGTGTTTTAGGTCGTACTGCAAATCTTGAATTCCGTTTAGTGTCTGATTTGAATGACCAATACATTGACCCTTATACAGGCAAGTCAAATGGTCAAGCAGTCCCACCAGGCACGGAACTGTTTGCTTATGAATCGCTAGATAGCGGTCGCCAATTACTGTTAAACCGTAACCGTATTTTAACCGGTGAACGTGTACAAAACGCATCAAGTGGCTTTAGCCAAGATACTGGTGGCGCTGAAGTAAATATTACTTTAGACAGTGCTGGTGGTAAGTTGATGGCTGATGCGACACGTAGTGCGGTTGGTAAACGCATGGCGGTATTGTTCATTGAGAACAAACAAAGAATCAGCTATGTACCCGATCCAGTCACAGGTGCACAAACTGAAGTCCGTACCCCTTATACAGAATCTGTGGTCATTAATGCTGCAACCATTCAAGCGGTATTGGGCTCACAATTCCGTATTACTGGTCTAGATTCACCACAAGAAGCGGCTGAACTTGCGCTCATGCTTCGTGCTGGCGCACTGGCTGCACCAATGTACTTCGTTGAAGAACGTGTGGTTGGCCCAAGTCTTGGTCAGGAAAATATTGATAAAGGCGTATTGTCTACTCAGATCGGTTTCTTACTGGTTGCGCTTTGGATGGTCGCATTCTTCCGTGTATTCGGTTTAATTGCTAACTTTGCCCTTGTGGTTAACCTTGCAATGCTGTTGACGGTTATGTCGTGGATTGGGGCTTCACTTACCCTTCCTGGTATTGCAGGTATCGTGATCACCATTGGTATGGCAGTCGATGCTAACGTCCTGATCTGTGAACGAATACGAGAAGAAATAAAATGGGGGGCTTCGCCCAAACAGGCGATTGTTGCCGGTTATGATCGAGCCTATAACACTATTTTCGACTCGAACTTAACCACGTTCCTCGTTGCGTTCATTCTCTTTGCCATTGGTACGGGACCGATCAAAGGTTTTGCCGTAACACTGATGATTGGTATTATTTGCTCAATGTTTACTGCAATTACAGTAACCCGTGCAATTGTACAACTCATTTATGGCAAAAAACGTAACTTGAAGAAGTTGAGCATATAAGGAGATCGATGATGACTGACATGACTCAACCTGATTCAAAAAAATACGGTCGCCCAGATGACGAACGTGTCATTCCGTTTATGAAAATTGCGTTTCCAGCAGCAATTATTTCCATCATTCTAACCATTGGCAGTCTTTTCTTTATTGTGACCAAAGGTTTGAACTTGGGGCTGGATTTTACTGGTGGTGTTTCTGCCGAGTTAAATTATGCGCAACCTGCCAATCAGACTGAAGTGGTTAAAGCTTTAGACCAAGCAGGCTTTCATGATGCTGTGGTACAAACGCTCGGTAGTAATAAAGACCTGATTGTACGTATGCCTGTTCAAGACGTTGAAGTTGAAGATTTGACCAACGCCATTACCAAAGCAGCCCAATTACCAAACAATCCTGCTGAAGTACATAAAGTAGATTCTGTTGGTGGTCAGGTCGGTAATGAGTTATATATTCGCTCAGCGGGTGCTGTTGCACTTGCGCTTCTTCTCATGCTGGTTTATGTCACCATCCGTTTTGAGTTCAAACTCGCGATGGGTGCTGTGATTTCCCTGTTCCACGATATCATTGTCACCGTTGGTATTTTTGCCATGATGCAATGGCCGTTTGACTTAACCGTACTTGCCGCTGTTCTGGCATTAATCGGCTTTTCGTTAAATGACAATATTGTGGTTTCGGATCGTATTCGTGAAAATTTCCGTAAAATTCGCGGTGCGACGCCTTTGGAAATCGTCAATATTGCATTGACTGAAACCTTACGCCGTACCATCCACACTTCTATGACACTGTTGCTTGTGGTACTTGCCATGTTGTTTATGGGGGGTGATGGTCTGAAATGGTTCTCTGTGACCATGTGTATTGGTATTTTTGTCGGAACATATTCTTCAATTTATATCGGTACTGCATTCGCTTTATGGCGTGGTCTGAACCGTCAAGACTTCATTGTTCAGGTTAAACCTGAATTTGAAGAAGAAGAAATTCCGCAATAATAGCGTTGCATTAAGCTAAAAAAAGCCCATCACTTGATGGGCTTTTTTTATTGTGCTCATCAATGCTTATTCAGCTGCAACGGCTCAATTTTATTGCTTAGATTTAGAACTTAACCAGATCACCTTTTAAAGCCACACTTGCCACAGCCGTGCCCTTAAAGCACTGATAGGTAGTGCTGCTTTTACTTTCATTCGATTTAAAGTAACTGACAATATTGGTGACCGCATTTGCACCTTTCGCTTTTGCCGTGTTTTGCAACTGAATCAGTGCTGAACGTAAAACGTGATCACACGCAGTTTCTGCCGACTTAGCAAAACCGTTGGTTTTTTTATTGGTCACCGCGCCTTTTTGCAAAACTTTACCGCCAGACTTGGTGCCTGCTAAATAAAATTTGACCGAACCATCCAAAGTCCCATCGGCAACAGCACGTTCAACGGCACTTTTAAAATCCAAATTATGTGCAGTATCAGCAGCCTGTGCAGCAACCACCGCACCCAAAGACAATACAGCTGTTAGTACTATTTTTTTCATGAACATGAGTTTACCCTCTCGTTGTTGTTAAACCCGTTTAAAAATCAGGGAGGTATTAATTCCTCCAAAAGCAAAATTGTTGCTCATAATCATATTGGCATTCATGTTTCTAGATTGCTTGACGATGTAATCTAACTCGCCACATAAAGCATCTATTTCTTCTAGGTTTAAGGTGGCAATAAACTGGCTACGCAGCATCATTTCAATGCTCAGCCAAGCTTCAATCGCACCACAAGCGCCTAAAGTATGGCCAAAATAACTTTTCAGTGAACTAATCGGTTTGTTACCCAAAACGCTTGCCGTTGCCTGACTTTCGGCAATATCCCCTTGATCGGTGGATGTGCCATGTGCATTGACATAGTCAATTTGATTTGCCGAAATTTGCGCATCAGACAATGCCAATTCCATACAGCGTCCCATCATTTCCGAATCTGGGCGGGTGACATGCTGACCATCACTATTGCTGCCATAACCAATAATTTCAGCATAAATTTTGGCACCCCGTGCTTTGGCATGTTCATATTCTTCTAGAATTAAACAGCCTGCCCCTTCACCAATGACCAAACCATCACGCTTCGCATCGAATGGTCGTGGTGTTTTTTCGGGTTGTTCATTTTGACTGCTGGTTGCCAACAAAACATCAAACACAGCCGAACCTGCTGCACTCAGTTCTTCTGCACCACCAGCCAACATCACAGTTTGCTTGCCATATTTAATTGCTTCATAGGCTTGACCAATCGCCATTGAACCTGATGTACAGGCACTAGACGTTGGTAAAGTTAAACCTTTTAAGCCAAAATATACCGTCATATTCACGGCGCTGGTATGTGACATCATGCGAATATAAGTAGTGGCATTGAGTTTATTCATATTGTTATCGTGCAACATGCTGCCAAACTCACGAATGGCGTCGACACTTCCGGCGGATGAGCCGAATGCCACGCCTGTTTGCCCACTGCTTAATATCGGATCATTCAACAATGCTGCATCTTCTAAAGCTTTTTCAGCACAGACCGTCGACATTAAAGCCACACGTCCCATACCACGTGTCACTTTACGATTAAAATGTTTGGGAACAGTATAAGACGCTACAGGCCCTGCCAACTTACTGCGTAAATCGGTGAACTGCTCCCATTCCGGCATGTAGCGAATACCGCTGTTGCCCTGCTCAAACTGAGCAAAAATTTGATCCGCAGTTTCACCCAAAGAGGTGATCCCTGCCATGCCTGTGACAACAACACGTTTCATCACATCAAACCTCCATTGACCGAAATCACCTGACGGGTGATATAACTGGCGTCATCACTGCATAAAAACTTCACTACTTTGGCGACTTCATCGACTTGCCCCATTCGTTGCAAGGGAATCATTTTCAAGGCATGTTGTTTGACTTCTTCGGTCACCATTTCGGTTTCGATTAAACCGGGTGCAACACAGTTGACGGTAATTTTTCGCTTCGCCAACTCGAGTGCTAAAGCTTTGGTCGCCCCAATTAAGCCTGCCTTTGCAGCACTGTAATTGACCTGCCCCCGATTGCCCATCAAACCCGAAACAGAAGATAAGGTGACAATACGCCCGCCTTGTTTCAAACGAATCATCGGCATCACCAATGGTTTTAACACATTGTAAAAGCCATCCAGTGAAGTCGAAATCACTTCATCCCAATCATCATCTGTTAGAGCTGGAAATGCGGCATCACGGGTCAGTCCTGCATTGAGCACCACCCCATAAAATGCACCATGTTCGGCAACATCTTGCTCAAGCAATTGCATAACGTTTTCACGATCATTGACATCAAACATTAAGACATGACTTTCCTGTCCTAAAGCCTGAATGGCGTGTACCACTTGCTCTGCTTCTTGTTGTCTTGAACGAGCATGTACGGTGACATCAAAACCTGACTGTGCCAATTGCAAGGCAATCGCTTGACCAATGCCACGGCTTGAGCCTGTGACTAAAATTCTTCTACTCACGCTAAATTCCTAATATTTTCTTTAATTTCTGCGGGTTCAAATACACTCAACATGGCACAAATACGATGTTCTCGGTACTCAATTTCACAGTTAAACTGCCCTAATCCCTCATGCAAATAGCTTTGTTCTGCTTTAATACGCACGCTTTCACCCAAGGCAAAATAAGGCACGGGCAACTGCATTTTACGCGTGCCCAATAAAAAACCAATTTTTGGCGGCAGACCTAACATCTGCCCTTTATGCCCTGCATAAGCACTGATGGTTTGCGCCATCAATTCAATGCTGCTCCACGTTGGCAAACCGTGTACATCACAAAACATTAAGTCAGGTTGAATCAATAATTCTGCAATCGCAAAATTTTCATTTGCTTCAATTAAATGATCAACAAAAACCATCGGTTTTTTATGTGGAATAAACTGTACGGCATCCATCATTTCAGCTGCGTTCCAAAAATCAAACTGATATTACTTCCGCCAAAAGCGAAAGAATTACTCATCACATAGCTTATTGGCTGTAGCAACTCTGCATTCAGCACATAGTTCTGCTCATCCAATTCTGCATCAATACAACCCGATTGGTGCAGGGGTAACCATGACTGATCGAGCAAAACTTGCTGACAAATCACTGCTTCAATGGCACCCGCAGCGCCTAAACAATGCCCTGTTTTGTGTTTGGTACTGCTCAGCGGCACAGCATGCTGCTGAAATACCGTCTGAACGGCTTTAATTTCCATGGCATCATTTTGCGGTGTCGCTGTACCATGCATATTTAAGTAGCCGATATCTTGTGCAGTCAGCCCCGCCATATCTAAGGCTTTTTGCATGGCCTCGGCAGCACCTTTTCCTTCTGGATGTGGTGCTGAAATATGCCATGCATCCATCGACTCGCCCGCTGCCATTAACATTACGGGTGCTGCTTCTTTGGATAATAAAAATAAACCCGCAGCCTCACCAATATTAATGCCATCGCGCTGTGTTCCACAGGGCTGACAAAGACCCTGAGACAAACTTTCTAAGCTACTAAAGCCATTTAGTGTCAACTGACATAAGGTATCCACTCCACCGACCAAAACGGCATCGGCTAAATCGGCATTAATCAAACGCTGTCCTGCTGCCATTGCTTTGGCACCAGAAGAACAGGCGGTAGAAATGGTATATGCAGGCCCTTCCCAGCCCAAATACTGCTGTAAGGCTTGGGCTAAGCTACCCATTTCCTGTTTGCCGTGCGCGACTTCAACATCACTCTGATTGAGAAAGTAGGACTTAAGAACTTTTTCATTATCGGCAATTCCTGAGGTCGATGTACCCAGAATAATCGCTAAACGTTGAGGCTCAAATTGTGCGGTATAGTCGCGTATTTCAGCTTCAATTGAAGTTAAAGCGGTTAAAGCAAAACGTAAATTGCGTGAATCGACAGCTTGTAAAAAGTCAGGAACGTTTTCAATTAAAGGCTGTTGATAGGCACCGACCCAGACCTGTTTTTCGGGAATAAAGCCTGAACTTAAACTTAACGTATTTTGCTGTGTCGCCAATGCCAGTTTTATCTGTTCAGGCGTATGACCTAAGGCAGATAAACCCACACTAAACTGAATGCCTACCGCAGGATGTTGTGTACTAATTTGCTCACTCATCATCATCCTCCTTTATTCTGTTGTTTCTAAACGATCATGCAGAGTGCTGATGACCATTTGATAAGGCACTTGCAGATTATCTAACTCAATCACAGCATCTTGATGCAGGATATTTAAAACATGCTGTTGATTGATAAAAATAGACTGCGTCTGAGCCGCATTTTCAACCTGAACAGTTTTAACCTGAACGTTGTGCTGCTGTAATTGGGCAAAATTCGGATAAGTAGCATATAAAATATCGCGTACCACAAATTCAAAAGGTAATAATTTCATTTGCTCAATGCGTTGCTCAACCTGTACTTTTCGACCATCGAAACTGAGCTTAAATAACTGCTGTCCCGTCAGAGTCAAAGCCAACATGTCCAGTTTTTGCCCTTGTTGTTGCTGATACAATAAAAAGCTAAAACTATGCTTATTCCATTGCACTTCGAGCTGATCCTGACGCTGATACTGTTGTGCATGCCATGTTGTGGTGGCCAAACCCTGTGCTTGGGGCAGCAGAGATTGACACCCCCCACAGCACAGTAGTACAGCAAGTAACAACCCCGTCCATTGCAGTTTGGGTTGCATATTAAGCACCATGAGTGATGGCTTCACTAGACTGTGGCTCACGGCAATATTCAGCCAAGGTACTTAAGCGTTTTTTGGCATTTTTATGGATAGGATTCGTGGTATCCCATGCATAACCTGCCAACAAGGATGACACCATGCGGCGAATTTTTTCATCTTGCTGAGTCGAAAACACCACATCCTGAAACTCACCTGAATACCATGATTCCACATAAGCGCGGAACACTTGAATCCCTGCACGCAGCGGTTTCTCATATTGTTCCATCCAATCCACCGTTTGCCCTTGTAGCACTTGATCAACCAGAGGAATGGCTAAGCTTGAAGATTTTAAAGCAATGGTGACCCCTGAGGAAAATACAGGATCTAAGAATTCACCCGCATTGCCCAATAAGGCATAATTACGATCCGCCAAATGTTTAACATTGGCAGAATAGCCCACCAAAGTTCGTACAGGGGTATCAAATTTAGCGTTGCGCAGTACATGCGACAAACTTTCATCATCGGCTAAAATACGTTTCAGCAATGCAGCTAAATCCATATCCTGCTGTGCATCAAAACCATAGTGTTCAAAGAAATCGTGTTCTGCCACCACACCAAAAGAGCAACGACCGTCAGCAAAAGGAATCAGCCAATACCAAGCACGCTGATCTTTGGCGTGTACTGTAATCAGGATTTTTTCCCGATCAAATTCAGCATCATCCAAAATTCCATCTTCAATATGAGTAAATACGGCACGACGAACGGGAAAATCGGATGGGCTTTCCAAATCTAAAAACTTCGGCAAAATCCGGCCAAAACCGCTGGCATCGAGTAAAAACTTGGCTTGAATCTGGTAAACCTGTGCTTGCTCATCTTTCACGGTCAAAATCGGCTGATTCGAGTCCACATCGACATCAATCACTTCATGACCAAAGCGAATTTCTGTACCATATTGTTCAGCTTGCTGCGCCAGTAAATGGTCAAAATGGGCACGGCGAACTTGCCAAGTCGTGCCTGGGCCATCACTAAACTTTTCGGTGAAGTCATAAAAACTGCGCTGCTTGCCCCTTAAAAAAGCGGCGCCATTTTTAAATTGAAAGGCAAACTCACCCACATGTTGACGTACGGCATCAAGTAAACCTGCCTCTTCTAAAAAAACCATGGCTTGCGGTAATAAAGACTCGCCAATCGAAAAGCGTGGAAAATATTGTTTTTCAATTATCGTGACCTGATGGCCTTTTTGACGCAGCAATGCTGCCGCAGAACTCCCCGATGGTCCTGCACCGATAATCAATACATCTGTATGTTGCATGGTGCTCATTGCACTGTACCTTAATCTCTCAGCTTCTTTGGCTGATATTGTTGAAGTACAACATGTTTGGCATCTGAAGATGTAAACAATGTTGCATAAATAAATGAAAAAATAACCCCAAGGAGTACAGTCAAACCAAAGCAATGAATGGCATAAGTTTGGCTAAACGATAATAACCCGAAACCCAATAAGGTCGACATCATACATAGGAATAATGCCATGCCCACCACTTGCGGATGGTCATGTCCATGTCGATAAAAAATCGCGTAGTCCACGCCAATTCCAATAATCAGGAAGGTTCCCATAATGCTGAATAAATTAATTTCAACCCCAAACCATGCCTGAACAGCAAAGGTCGATATTAAAGCTAAAGTAACGGGTAAGACCAAGGGTAAAATGGACTTTATGCCATAAATAATGCCTAAACCAAGCGTTAACGTGAGTACAGCAAAAACCAATAACCATTGGGCTTGAATGCGATGTTGTTGAAAGAGTTCAGACAGCTGATTCACTGGACGTAACAACTGTACCTGTGCGCTATTCAACTGTTCTAAAGCAGCCACATGATGCACATTTTGTAATAAGACCAAATGTTCCGTCGGACTGATTTGTAAAAATGCCAATGGATGCTCTGCCATTTCACTTGGATGCAATAACGGCTGCTGTGGCAATTGCTTTTGCCATGCTAAAACATCTGCTGGATTGAGCTGCAATGCCACCGCATAATCCTGCAAAACCTGCGCAGGAATGCCTTGTAATAACTGAAGATTATGCTGTTGCTGTTGAATCGATGGTAACCATTGTCCTAAAGCCTGAAAAGCATCTAAAGCACCTTTGCTTTGCAATACTTGTAATTTTTGAATCAATTGCTGCTCATTGTGTTCAAGCTCTGCGGCAGTCTTGCCATGCACCACAAAATATTCACTGCTTTGTTGCTGCATAAAGCGTTCACGGACGTATTGGTCTTCTTGCTTTAAGCTCTGATCCATACTTTGCAAATTACGAATATCATCATTGCTCTGTAACAACATCAAACTGCTGCCAGCCACCACGACAATGGCAGCAATTAAGCCATAACGGAGTCCTTTTTTTGCCTGTACAAAAGTGCGTGCTTGACCAATAAAACTTAAGCTGCGAATTGCAGGTTCGGCATTTAAAGCAGGTAACCGTGGGAGCAATAAAACACTGGTGATCCATGCCGCAGCCAGCCCCACCATAGAAAAGACCGCAATCTGTTTAAAGCCCGGAAATGGCGTGAAACTTAAGAAAATATAGGCAACTAAAGTGGTCATTAAGCCCATAAACAGGCTAGGCAATAACGGTTTTAACACCGCAAAACCATGGATATGCCGATGCTGCGATTGCATTGCCATAAAGTAAAAAGAGAAATCGACACACACTCCGACCAGACTTGCACCAAACACCAAAGTCATGAGGTGAATTTCCCCAAAAACCCAATGCGTGATAGCAAAAGCCACCAAACAGCCCGTACCGACAGCCACCATTTCAGTCAACATTGGACGAATTGAGCGGAAACCAAACCAGACCAAAAGCAAAATGCCAAAACTTGAACCCAAACCAATGGTTGAAATTTCTTTTTCAGCCGAAGTGGTGCCAAATTGAGCAAACAATAAAGTACCCGTCCAATGCGGTTTCACCTGCATCTGGCGTAATTGCGTATCGAGCTGCTGAATCCATGCTGAAGTTTGTTGTTGATATTCAATATTATAAGGACTATTTTTCAGCTCTAAAACCAGTAACCGCGAAATCCCCTGCTCATCTCGAATCGTGGCAAAACCATCTTCTAAAGCAAGATCAGGATGACTTTGTAAACCAGCTAAACCCATGGCATAACGTGGAAATAACAACAATGGGTCTTGTTGTAATAACGTGGCTGTGACGGGCATGCCCGGACTCATAATTTGCAATAAACTTTGTTCGGTCAGTGCAGCATAATCTTGTTGTTGCAGTAATTTTTGATCATCTCGTGTCAATAAACCCGCACGATGTTGATAGAGCACCTGTGCAAATTTGTCACTGTCTAACTGAGCATGTAAGGGTTGCCACAAATCACTTTCGGCTACCCGCTGTTGCAATGCCGTAGTTGCTTTGGCTAAGGCAGCATCATCTTGAGCATCCAACACCACAAACACTTTGTCATTCAGTTGTTGACTGACGTATTGCTGTGCCCTTTCAAGCCGTGGGTCTTGGCTAGATTCAGGCAATAATGCAAAGATATTGGTCTGAATATGAATCTCTTTTTTCAGCCATGCCGTACCCAGTGCAATGGCAATGACGCTCAGCACAATCAGCCAAAGTAAGGTAAATTTATTTTGCCAATTGGAAAAGTGCATTTTCCTCAGCCGTTAAAGTTTGTGGTTGGGTGGTTTGCTGACTAAAACGAATAGTCGTCGTGTTATTGGCTTGTTCACTTAATACAATACGATCAACATAACGCTGCCCTTGTGCATCCACGCGAACAAAGAGTTTTTTAAATAAACTGCTTTTCGGAGTTAACGCCACATTCCACTGTGCAGGACTATAACTGGCTGAAACAATATTGAAGTTTTTAGCCAATGCAGTTTCATTGCCTGACATGAGCTGTAAAAACATCGTTGCCACAGAACCATACGGTGATTTATCAATTTCAATTTGACTGTAAGTACGTTGAGTTTTTTGTACCAATTTATATGGCGTCACAATCAAATTGGCCTGCACTGGACTTTGAATATTCCAAATCACGCCCTGCGATTTGGAAAATAACACCGTGCCTTTCGAGACAAATGTTTTGTTCAGTGACGCTAATTTTTTTTGCTGTTCAAATTGAGCACGTACCATTGGTGTCGCAGCAAGCTGAGTAAAAATTTGTTTGAGCTGTGGATTTTGTGCAGATACAGGTCGTGATAACACCAACATCAAACACAATACAGTCGCCAAAAACAGCCAGACGGGACGTGATAAATTGATCGCTTTCATTGACTTTACTCCGCTTTAAACGCTGACCAAGCGTGCAATTGTTCTAACAGCACTTGCGGCGATTGAAAACACATTTCACGGCTTTCAATATGCACCGCCACTTGGCTGGTGTAGCCTTTGGTGAGCTTTTTACCACTTTGTGCATCAAAAATTTGATATTCAATTTTCAAGCGGTTTTCCCATTCTTTTAAAATGGCACGCACACGAATTTTTTGCTCAAACTCAATTCCATAGGCATAGCGAACATGACTTTCAATCACTGGCCATGCATAACCAGATTCGAGCATTTGCTTATAGTTATAGTGAAATTGATCGAGCAATTTACAACGCGCAATTTCAAAATATTTTAAATAATGACCATGCCACACGACATTCATGGTATCGACATCATGAAATGGCACTTCAATGATTACATCGGCATGCATAGTTGTTTCCTACCCGATTGAGTGAATAAGTTCAGAACTCAACAATTCTAAATTTTCAAAACGATCAACCAGTTGTTGCAATTCGTGTTGCAATGGTCGATCTTCCACCACGTAATCAAAGGTCTGTAAGACCCACGCCTGAAATGCAGCCAAGACTTCAGCCAACGAACCGTCTAAAGCTTTTAACTGAATGGCTTGTACACTGGCACAGCAGAGTGCTGCAATCACTTGTTCAGTCAGCACGATCACGCGACTGGCATCCCGCGCAGCAATGGTGCCCATACTGACTTTATCTTGGTTATGGCATTCGGTTGAGCGTGAAAAAATAGAGGCTGAAAGTGTTTGTTTTAAAGCTTCTGCCGTCCATGCCGACACCGCAATTTGTACAGCTTTAAAACCATGATTTAACGGCAAGCGTTCTGCGGTTGCACCGGTTAAATTGCGTGGCAAACCGTTATTCATTTTATAGTCCACCAATTGCGCCAACTGACGATCCATAAGATCAGCAATATTGGCGATCATGATTTTCAAGCTATCCATGGCTTGGGCAATGTGTCCGCCATAAAAATGACCACCATGTAATACGCGTAAATTCACAGGATCAATCAGTGGGTTGTCATTACTTGAGTTGAGTTCATTTTCAATAAACTGACGTAACCACGTTTTAGAGTCTTCAAATACACCAATAATATGCGGTGCACAGCGTAAAGAGTAACGATCTTGCAAACGTGAATTCTGGTGTTCGGTTTGCACCTCACTGTTCAACCACGTTCTAAGTTGTGCCGCAATATTTTGCTGCCCTGAATGGGGTTTTTGAGCAAATAGCACTTCATCAAAATGGCTCGGATTGCCTTCCAAAGCCAAAACATTCAGTGCCGTAACACAAGTACTGGCCAAAGCAATTTGTTCCGCTTTTTTATAATTTAAGCAGGCAATAGCGGTCATTACCGCTGTACCATTCATCAGTGCCAAGCCTTCTTTCGGACGCAACACTAAAGCCTGCATGCCCTTTTCAGCATACACCGCACTAACAGGCACAATTTGACCTTGATCGTACACATCACGTTCACCGACCAAAGCCCCTGCAATATAGGACAATGGCGTTAAATCGCCACTGGCACCCACTGAACCTTCCGATGGAATGACAGGAATGATATTTTCATTCAGCATCCATGTCAGGCGTTGTAACAATGCATGTGATACACCTGAATACCCTCGTGCCAGAGAACACAAACGCGTCACCAACACTGCACGTGCAGTGATTAAATCCAAATTTTGACCTAAGCCACAGCCATGAAAGCGTAATAAATGCAACGGCAGTTCATTGACTTGATGCGCGGGAATTTCCACCAAACAAGAGTCGCCATAGCCTGTGGTCACGCCATAAATGACGCCTTCATCTTGTAACAGTTGATCTAGAAAATCTGCACCACGTTGAATCAGATCGCGCCATTCCGTGGATGCAGGTAAAGCCACAGATTTTTCCTGACGCGCCACAGCCACCACATCTTCAATTGAGAGCGGTGTTTCCCCAACAACTAACACTTGCATTATTTTTTGTTCCAAAAATTATAAAAATTAAACCATTGATATGGCGCACGAATACAGTGCTGTTCAAGTAAGCTGACATATTGACGCATGGTGCTTTGCAGTGCCTGCATACGGATTTTTCGAGGGAAATGAAGCTGTTCAGCAATCGTGTGAATATGAACTTCAAAGCAACTGCCGACGCGATAACAAAAGACCGCCAGTACAGGAACTTTGAGTAAACTGGCTAAAATCCATGCACCTTGCGGCCAATTCGCCTCTGCGCCTAAAAAGGTAATCGGCTGCACCCGATCAGACTCAACAGGTACACGATCTGCTGCCACAATCACCCATTCGCCTTGGTCAAGTTTTTCTTGCAAAATCAAAGCAGTTTCAATCCCCAGCTCATCCACCGAAACCAAATTGACATCGGCATGTGCATTGAGTTTCTTTAAAAATTGATTAAATTGAGTGGCATGCTTTTGATAAACCAGAACATTAATTTTTTGTACATGTTCGGATTTAATCGCTCTTAACAATTCAATATTGCCAAAATGCGACACTACAATCACCGCACCTTTTTGATAATGTGCGCGGAAATGTTCATGTCCATGTAAGGCCAATTGCTGCTCAGGGATTTTGCCCAGCCAACCTTCAATTTTATCTAAAATACATTCGCCAAATTGCATGAAATGCTGATAGCTATGACTCAGACTCGGCTCTGTGATAAAGGGTGATTGTTGCTTTGCAAAATGATGTAACTTGCTTAAATACAACAGTGATGCCTGACGTGCGGTGACTGAAAAGATCCAGTACCACAAAATAATAAAATACAGCACCACACGGCAGAGCCAACGCCCCCCTAAACGATAAAATGCCAACATTAACGTCAGTGACCACATACCACCGCGTTCTTTGATGTCATTCCATTGGGTGTGCTTGAGCTGCTCAGTCACGCCATTAACCTTTGATTTTCTGTGACACTAATTGAGGCAAACGTCGTAGCATGCCACCCAATAAACGCACATGTGCCTGACTCATACCAAGGTTGTCGCGCCAGACATTAAAATGAGAAATACCATCTTCAGGATAAACCACTTGAGTTGGCACATTGATAAAGGGGATATTCGCCCACTTTAAGCGCACTAAAATTTCACTATCAAAACCCATGCGCGGCTGAAATTTTGCCGAATTTAGAATTTGAATGGTCTGGGCCAGTGGATAGACCCGAAATCCACACATACTGTCTTTAATATCAAAAGAGAGACTGTTAATCCAGACCCAAATATGCGTGGCATAACGACCATATAAGCGTTTTTTCGGCACGCTCTCATCAAAAATCGGCTGACCAATCACCATCGCTTTGGGATGCTGCTGAGAAATGTCTAGAAATTTGGCGACATCCTGCCAGTCATGCTGACCATCAGCATCGAGTTGCAAGGCATGACTAAACCCTAAAGCATGCGCATAGCGTAAACCACTCATCACCGCCTGCCCTTTGCCTTGATTATGTGAATGCTCAACCAACTCAACATATTCATGCTGGGCTTTCAGGTCATGTAAAAGTGCGCTACATAGCGCATCACTACCATCATTGACTAAAATAATCGGCAACTGAAACGGCTTTAAATGTGCAACCAAAGCCTCAATATAATGCGGATGGTTATAAACAGGAATCACAAAACAATGCTGCATATACATCCTCTTTTAAACCTGCTCAGTTTGCGTTTTAAACAATAAACGCCCCGATGCCAAGGTCTGATCGGCATGGGTTAACTCGAAACTGACCTTATGCAATTTTCGCGACAGTTTCAGTTTCAGTACCATATACGGTCGAATCAGATCTTGAAATTTCAATTGCTCAAAACCATTACACCATTCCAAATCGGCCCACGTTTGACGGGCAAAATGCTGAACAAAACCAATCTGCCCGACACCGGGGAAAATCGGATAATCGGGAAAATGCCCTTTAAAACATTCCAATTCAGCAGAAAACTCAAGCTGATAAATGGCCTGATCGGGAGCGTTGTGTTGTGCCAATACAATAGGCAACAACATTGAGTGAAATAAGGATTTCATGTACTGTTTATTCAGTTTAGATTGTGCATTTTGTGGTAATTGAGTCAAAAACCGCCACTGCCGTGGAATGGCAATGCCTTCCAGTTTTAATTGTAATTGTGCTTTAATTGCAGCCACACATTGCACTTTATTGCTGCTTTGCAGCTGTTGTCTGGCAGCTTCAGACAATACTGCAACACAGGCTAAAATCTGTCGATGTTCACGTTCTAAAATTAAAACATGACACTGGGCAATCTCATCCAGTTCTATTATTTTGTGTTCAATCGCATCTAAACTTAAGCGTTTTTCTTCCAGTTTCACAATCCGATCTAAACGTCCTAGTAAACGAAATGGACTTTTAGGGTTTGTCGCGTCAAGCACTTCAATTTTATCACCGGTTAAAATCCAGCTTTCGCTAAAAGCATGATTGGCGTGTACGGCCAACTCTTGTTGATCACGCATTTGAATATCGACATTGGCAAACGGTATCCATAACGCATCATCTTGTTGTCGATGTGCGATGCCGCCTGTTTCTGAGCTACCAAATACTTCGTTAATCGGCCGGTTTAAATAAGGACGCACACCCGATTCCAATTTTCCGCCCGATGAATAGATGCTTAAACAGTGCTGTAGTCGCACATCTGGGGTCCAGCGTTTTAATAATGCAGGACTGGAAATAACATAATTTTCAATGTTTAAAGGTGCTAATTTTGTTTGAATATCGGCAACATCTTCAGGGAAAGCCAATTGGGTTTGATAAAAACAGCGTCCACTGGCTAAAGGCCACAACAGCTTGAACAATAAGCCATAAATATGTTGATGGCTCACCGTCGCGATGGCAATGGCCTGTTCAGGTAACTGAAAACTGGCCTCTAAGCCTTGCACCTCATTTAAGAGCTGACGCAGCGTACGCGGAATTTTTTTCGGTTGTCCTGTTGAACCTGAAGTATAGAAATAAAGCTGCGCCTGATTTAAAAAAGCATCATTCAGATTCAGTTCAACCTGCGGATCTGCTGTAGCGGATATAGGCTGACGCTGTAAAAACAGAATATTCTGCTCAGCCAGTTCTTTTTCTAAATCACTAACCCGATTGGGCGGCAATAACACCTGTTTTTGTGCTAACAGTGCGGCAAACAACAGCACTAAAAATTCGTAGCTATCGGGTTCCCATAACGCCCAACTGTCCTGCGCTAACAACTGAATTGCATGACTTTGTTGTATCACCTCTTGCCAAAAATCCTGAAAATGGATTGGGCTTAAATCAGCCTGAAGACACAGTGGTTTCAGTGAATGAATATGATTCTGAAAATGACACAACATAACAATCCGTTTTATTCCTGAAGTTGATTTAAGCGTTGCTGACGCTTACGCAATATAAATTCGCCCAGCAATAACAGCCCCATCAACATATAGGAAATAAAACCGTTATAGAGCACCCACACCTGCATTGAAGTAAACAACACTGTGGCTAAAGAAATCAGGGCATTGAACACAAAGAAAATACACCAGACTATAGTGACCTTACGCGTCCAAATCACCCCTGCTTCGGGTAAATTGGGTTCAGCCAAACGGGCAAAACGCTCAATCATAGAGGGTGGTTTGATTAAAGTCGCTGTAAAAATAGCCAGCGAACCCAGACTCATCAATACCGGATAGAGTTTCAGCCATGCTTGATCTTTTAAAATCAGACTCAAGCTGCCACATAAAATAGCAAAGCCAGTTAAGGGCCAGAGTAAAGCATTACCCCCCTTACTCAATAGCCGCAATACGCCTAGGACAATCAGCAAACCACTGACCCAGATATATTGACCCTGCGCTAGGCTATAGCCCACTAAAAAGGGATAGAGAATCAAACCGATGACCACTATCCCTTGGACGATCCATTTCATGCAACAGACATATTCTGAATCACAGTCACAACATCTTGCACTGTACGTACATTTTTAAAATCTTCAGGATTCACTTGCTTACCCGTCAATTCTTTAATTTTGACCACAAGATCAATGGCATCAATGCTATCGACATCCAAATCTGTGGCTAAATTTGCATCGAGCTGCACATCTTCTGGATTAATCTCAAACAGATCTTCCATCCATGCTCTTAATTTTTCGAGTACTTGTTCCTGAGTTAACATCACAACCTCTTATGCCGTTTTCTGTGCTTCAACCAAAGTTACAAGACTTTGAATTGATTTAAAATATTGTTTGGTTTCTGCCGATTCAGCATTCAAATGAATGTTGTAACGCTTTTTCAAAGCCAAACCAAGTTCCAAAGCATCAATTGAATCTAAACCTAAGCCATCACCAAATAATGCTGCTTCAGTTTTAATATCATCTATGCTGATGTCTTCTAGGGCCAAAACATCAATAATCATTTGCTTTAATTCATCAGCAAGATTGCTCATTTTTAGATAACTCTTGGTTAAAAAATTGGTGTAATTGATGATTTAAATGACGCACATTTTTCGGACTGACCGCTGCATCATCTAAAAGATCATCGACTTGAATGGCATCTAGTACCTTCACATGAATATGAAAGGGCTGTGAAGGAATGTGATACCACTTTTCATTCTTGGTTAAAGTTGAAGGCGTACAGGTCAACAACACTGGACGAATCGGCACATGGGCACGAATGGCAATATTGGCTGCACCACGTTGAAATTCATTCAACAATTCACCTTTTGCAGTCCGTGTACCTTCAGGAAAAATCAGCAAAGATGCCGCTTGATCTAACTTTAGTTTGTCCACACAGTCCTGAATAAATTGTTCAGAACCTGCATTTAAAATGTAACCTGCATTTTGCACGGGCCCTTTGGTAAATGGATTGGCCCATAATGCTTGCTTGACCACACAATTGGCTTGTTCCATTAAACCAATCAAGATCACCACATCCACCAATGTTGGATGATTGGCAATAATCAGTTCCTGCCTACTTTGCTGTAATTTTTCTAGACCTTCAATGTCATAGGTCATAATTCCTAGCTTTACCATCATTTCAGTAAAACCTTTGAAACTATAGCGAATCACATTTTGTGTACGCCGCTGACGTAAGTTTTGATTTTGTGTCGATAAATTAACCAAAGGTGCAACTAAACCACCGATGGCAACGCCACCGATGCCAAAACTGGCAAAACTAAATCCTGTCGCACCGACACGCCATAAATAATTGGCTTTTTGTTTAATTTGATTCAGCTTTAACATTTTTGCCACGCTTGCATATGAGAGTCATCTGGGTTCTGCTGAGATTGCTGCCAGAAATCATAAAAATTTTGTGCATCCAGATATTTATACTGATGATGCGCCAATGCATTCAGATCGAATTGTAAATTGGGGCCATCAAGGCCGATCAGCGCAGACATGGCAAAACCACGAAAAGGCTGGAATTCCTGATAAATCGCAGGTAGTGCTTCGTCGTAATACACCACCAAAACCCGTGAATTGGGTTGTTTTGTTGTTTTTAACCAAGCATAGGCTTCAATCAGTGCTTCACTCCACGAGGCAGCCAAACTGGTCGAGGGTGTGGAATCCTGACATAAAATTGAATACAACCCAGCAACGGCATTGTGTACAGAAGTCGAAAATTGGGTAGGTGATGGCGTTTGATCTTGCAATACATCGGCTAAAATTTTCAGCGTTTTATGTTCATCACCATATTGCGAAGCCCAGACAATATAATCCACTGATTCAGCATTCAGCGAGCCAATAGCACTATTGATCGCCAATTTTGCAATCGGTGATAATCGTCTACGCTGCATTGCAGGGATTTTTTCTAAGGCAGGAACGGTTTCATCGGCACGACTGATATACAGTTGAGATATATTTATTTGAATCATTACCGAAATTTTCCGTACCCTAAGAATATTTTTAGCTCAAGGCTATTTTATTCGCGGGATTATAGCACCTGTCATAAAATTTACACAAAAAGTATCTTGTACTCATTGAATTACATATATTTATCATTTTGATTTAATTCTATATTTAGGGTCTGTTGACATTTCACAGATGCTTGCGACAGAGGACGTTTTTTAGACGATACAAGGCATGTTTTGCGAAATTTAGTCATTCTAAATAAGAAAAACATAACGCAGTAGCGGAAAAAATGTCCCTGTCCCGTAGGGTTATCACTAAAACCGCCCCAAACTTCGTTATGAAACTTGACAAGGGGATCAACCATTGTCTGCATTTCATGCCTTGTTTGAGTTGTTTTAGTGAATAACGCAATGCATGGCTGAAATATCAACAGACCCTATTATTTTTAGCCGATAAAATAATCCTTCATAAAAAAACCAGCAACATTTGTTGCTGGTTTTTCAACTCTCATTGCTTAAAAATTTGGCTGATTAATTGCCTTGTACCAAACGGCGGGCACTAATAATCCCCGGTTGTTGCTCCAAACGTGCCAACAAACGTGATAATTGAGCTAAACCTTTGACTTCAATTAATAATTTCATATTGGCAATACCATCTGATTCTGAAATGGTATTGACCTGACGAATATTAATTTGATCAGAAAAAATGACTTGGGTTAAATCTTTTAACAAACCACGGCGGTCATACGCTTCCACCACAATTTGCACACTTTGACCACGCGTCGGTTGCATTTCCCAATCGGCTTCTACCGCACGTTCAGGTTCTTGCGTAATCATACGGCTATAGTCTGAACACGCAATTTTATGAATGCTCACCCCACGATTAAGTGTGATATATCCACCAATCGATTCACCATGCACAGGTTGACAGCATTGAGCAATATGCAGTTCCACATTATCCAAACCATCAATCAGAATACCATGCGCAGAAAGTGTATGACTGGCACGTGGATTCAAGGTCGGTTTTAGCACCAGTTCAGGTTCATCTTGACCGATATGCATATGACGATTGACCTGATTGATCAAGGAATGCAGGCTGATATCGCCATTGACCAAACCAATCAGAATATCTTCACCCAATTTGACATTGAAGTGATTGCAATAATCACTTAAATCAATACTTTTGGGATGAATCGCCAAACGTAAAAGTTCTTTATTCAGAATTTCACGGCCAACTTCCAAGTTTTTACTACGATCTTGCTGTCTAAACCAATGACGCAATTTATCCCGCGCACGCGAAGTCTTAATATAACCCAGTGAATTTACTAACCAATCACGATTCGGATCACGATCTTTTTTGGTTAAAATTTCAACTTGTTCACCAGTTTTTAGCGTGTAGGTTAATGGTACATAGCGCTGATTAACACGCGCGGCATAACATTTATTACCCACTTCGGTATGCACATGATAGGCAAAGTCTAAAACCGTTGAACCGCGTGGCAATTCTTTAATATCACCATCACGGCTAAATACATAAATCTTCTCAAAGCCTTCAAAATCTTGAAGTTGTTCAAAGTTTTCGGCATCTTCACCCGATTTATGCGCACTGGCATCATTACGTTCTTGATAATGCTCTAAGACTGCGCGTAAAGAATGTAATCGGTGATTAAAGGAGTGATCGGTGTTCTTACCACCTTCCTTATAATTGAAATGCGAACATACCCCAAGTTCAGCTTCTTCATGCATGGCCTTGGTACGAATTTGCACTTCCAGCGATTTGTTTTCTGCAATGACAGCGGTATGCAAAGAACGATAACCATTGGCTTTCGGATTGGTAATGTAATCATCAAACTGATGCGGAATATGTCGCCAAATTTGATGCACAATACCCAGTGAGTGATAACACTCAGGCACACTTTTGACCAAGACACGTACAGCACGAATGTCATACAACTGGTCAAAACTCAGGTCTTTACTTTTCATTTTTCGATAAATCGAATAAATGTGTTTGACCCGTCCAGTGATCTCCGCTTCTATATCATAGACAGCCAGTTCTTTTTTCAGTTTATCAATGACAAATTGAATATATTGCTCGCGCTCTAAACGTTTTTCATTCAGTAACGATGCAATTTCTTTATAGCGTTCTGGTGCTAAATAACGAAATGCTAAATCTTCAAGTTCCCACTTAAGCTGAGCAATGCCTAGGCGATGTGCCAGAGGTGAATAAATAGTCAGAATTTCACGAGCTACACGCTCTTGACGCTCTTTAGAAGAGTTGGCCAGTTCCCGTAAAGCATAGGTACGCTCTGCCAGCTTAATGAGTACGACACGAACATCTTCAGTCACAGAAATCAGCATTTTATAAATGCCGCTTAAATGTTCGCGCTGATTGTTATTAAAATGATCTTCTAAACGTTTGTTCTTTTCAATGAGTTCTGAAAGTTTCCCCATAGCCAATGTCCCTTGGACTAGACTATGGACTTGCTCTCCAAAATGTTCACGAATTTCTTCAAGCGTCATCACGCCTTCACGAACACTCCGATACAACATCGCCGCAGACAAGGTGTCTTCATCAACATGTAAATGTGCCAAAATATCGGCCATTTCAATACCGGTATAAAAGGTATTTGAACGATGATTAACCGTGGCTTGCAGCTCTTTATGTAAAGTTAAATGAGCAACTTCTTCGAGTTGTTCAAGCGTTGCGCCATCTAAGATGCCACGAACACGATTCAGCCATTCGGCTAAATCATGTCGAGCTTGTTCGGCATGTTCTACAGTCGCTTCCTCTGACAGCTCATTAAGTCGCCCAGGAAGTTGTTCACGTACTGTGACCATACCCTTCTCCTACCTCTTTACTTATCATATTCTAAATCGTTTATTTCATTGTATTTTTCGAATAAGGCAATAGACTCAACATGTCCCGTATGGGTAAACATATCCATTACCCCAGCCTTTTTTAATCGATAGCCATGTTGTACCAACACACCAGCATCACGTGCCAATGTTGCAGGATTACATGACACATAAACAATTTTCTTTGCACCAAATTTAGGTACATAATGCATGATTTCCTCGGCACCCGCACGCGGAGGATCAATCAATAATGCATCAAATCCTTGATTTGCCCAAGAATGATGCGAAAAATCTTTTGTTAAATCTTGTGAATAAAAATGAGCGTGAACGATACCGTTGCTTTCAGCATTTTCCGCAGCACGGCGTACCATTTCTTCACTCCCTTCCACACCCACCACTTGTCCAGTTTCCCCCACACAACGCGTAAGCGGTAAAGTGAAGTTACCTAGACCACAAAATAAGTCTAGAACGCGCTCTCCTTGCTTCAATTGAAGCAAATCACATGCCAGCTTCACCATCTGTGGATTAATCGTCGAATTGACTTGGGTAAAATCAATCGGACTAAAGCCAAATTTGAGGTCAAAATCATCTAAAGCATAATGCAAACGCATTGCAGCCGTTGGATCATCTACACGGTGCAAACTCTCTGCACCTTCTGGTTGTAAATACAATTGCCACTGTTTGTTTAACGCAAATTGTTTTAATTGGTTGACATCCTGTTGTGATAATTTTTCAGTATGACGAACCAGCAATGCAATCTCATCATCGCCCATAGCCAATTCTATATGACCAATGGCTGCTTTGGCTTTTAGACTTTGGAGTAACTGTTTCAATGCAGTGATGGAGCCAAATTCACGATCCAGCACCAGACAACGGTCAATCGAAATCAATTTATTGCTTTGGTTCTCACGGAATCCCACCACCAATTTATCTTTCTGTGGAAGATAACGTACCCCAATACGGGCTTTACGGCGGTAATCTTCACGGGTTGAACGTAAAGCAGGGAGCCATTGCTCAGGCTGGATTCCAGCAAAATGTTCTAAATGCGATTTTAAAACCTCTTGCTTGAGACGAATTTGTTCATCTAACTGAATGTGCTGCATATTACAGCCACCACACACGGTAAAATGCGGACATTTCGGCTCAATACGTGTTGCAGCAGGTTCACTTAATAACGCAGTGCTATCTGCTTCTTCTAAACGTTTAGCCACATGGGTAATTTGCGCGCTCACGGTCTCACCCGGCAAAGCATAACGAATAAATACTTTTTTGCCTTGCTTCTCACTCGGATGATCAGGGTGTGATCCATAGTGTGCTATCCCCCGTCCTTCATGTGAAAGTGACTCAACCTGAAAAGTATAAATCGGCTGTTGAGCTGGACGGGGCTTGGTTCTATGTTTCATGAATACCTAGAGTGTGGGAGAAAGAAAGTCAATCGATGTAAATTCAGTACGTTGTGAAGTTTCACGCCATACTGCTAAAAAATCGCGATGTTGAGGTTGGGTGGATAAAAATTGAATGGTGCGCTGAATAACATCACGATAATCATTGATTAACAGCTGACCTTTTAATAACGACCAACGCAAATAAACCAACCATGTATTGAGTACATCCCCTTCGCAATATGCCGTCAGTTTTTGCCATTCTTGCTGACGTACATACTCGGGTACATGATAAGCACCATCACCTCGTTTACCGGGATAACCCAGTAAATGTGCGATATCATCCAGTTTTTGAAAATTCCGACCATTAAACATCGCCATCACATCCATTAAATCGACATGACGATGGTGATAACGGTTCTGATAGTTATTATAGCGCTTTTGCTGATCAATTTCGCCTTGATCGAATAAACTTGGTGCAGACAAACCATGATACATGGCGCGAAAAAGAATCACAGGCAAATCAAATTGTGAACCATTCCAACTGACTAGGGTTGGATTGCGCTTATCAAAAATGGAGAGAAATTTGGTTAAAATTTCAGCTTCACTGTGCTGTTCTCGACTAAACGAGAACATTTTCATGCCACCTTGTTCATCTAACCATAAGCCAGAAATACACACAATTTCATGCAAAGCAAGACGTTGAAAATCCATGCCCGATTCTTGACGACGTAATTTAATTAAGGCCTGTTCTAAATCTGCATCTGGCAAATCTAAACCATACAAATGCGCCCCCGACTTTAAATCGGTCAAGGTTTCTATATCGAAAATTAAAACAGGTAAGCGCATGTAAAACTCACAAAATTGCAGATTTATTCAGGGTCTTGAACTGAAAATAAACCTGTAGAAAGGTAACGATCGCCACGATCGCAAATGATACAAACAATAACGGCTTCAGGATTTTCTTGCGCCAATTGAATAGACGCCCAAACTGCACCACCAGATGACGTACCCGCACTAATGCCTTCTTTTTGTGCCAGTTTACGCATGGTTTTTTCCGCTTCAATTTGTGGAATATCCATAATGCGGTCAACACGACGACGATCAAAAATGGTAGGCAAATATTCTTCCGGCCAACGACGAATACCCGCAATACTTGAACCATCCGAGGGTTGCAAACCGATAATTTGAATCTCTGGGTTCATTTCTTTTAAGTATTTAGAAACGCCCATAATGGTGCCCGTCGTGCCCATTGAACTGACAAAATGCGTGATTTTCCCACCCGTTTGCTGCCAAATTTCAGGGCCAGTGGTGAGATAGTGCGCTTCAACATTATCAGGATTACCAAATTGGTTCAGCACCAAACCTGTGCCTTCTTTTTCCATCTGCAAGGCAAGATCACGTGCGCCTTCCATGCCTTGTTCTTTGGTGACTTCAATCAGTTCAGCGCCGTAAGCCCGCATTGCATCTTTACGTTCTTGGCTCATATTATTAGGCATGATTAAAGTCATTTTGTAGCCACGCATTGCGGCAACCATGGCTAAGGCAATCCCTGTATTTCCGCTTGTCGCCTCAATTAACGTATCACCTGGCTTGATTTGACCACGCTTTTCAGCTTGCATAATCATGTTATATGCAGGACGGTCTTTGACCGAACCTGCCGGATTATTGCCTTCAAGTTTTGCCAGTACTGTTGCTTGAGTGTGACTTGCTAGACGCTGTAAACGCACTAAAGGAGTTTTTCCTACATAGTGATCTAACAAAAATTCGTCTGCTTGAAAATCAGGGGAGATATTACTCATTATTTGCACCTAGATCGAGGTGCGCCTATTGTATGAAAAAATGCTAGGCGCTGCACCCATTTAACTGGCTTTTTATTGAAAGTGATTAAAGCACAATCAGTTTCAAATAAAGCATGCTAAACTGCCGTGCATAGGAAATAAACTGCTTTAACCATGTCAAATATCAATAAAAAGTTATTTAAGCGTCTACACTTAAATCATGCTTATGGACAATTAATTGCACTGATTTTTGTGCCAATTACGATTTTGGCATGTGTTGGTGCATTGTTGGTTTTATCCGAAACGTCAAACGCATCACGTGCACAGCAAAAACAAATGGCAATTGCCATTATGACGCGCTACCAACCCACGTCTGAAGCTGCACTCGACCTACTCAATCGTTATCCTTGGCAATATGATCAAGCGCGTAACGCCATGCAAAGCATGTTAAATGAAAAACATGTTATTCGTGCTGCGATTATTGATCCCAAAGGTCGAAACCGTTTAAGCATTGGTTTTCAAGACCAAGACCCTTGGCCTGCAATTCACTCCAAAGCCTCTTTTGTTGGCCCAATTTCTTATAATAAAAATAATATTTACGCACTCAATATTAATGAAAATACGCAATCACCGGCACAACTGGTGATTGAACTCGACAACCAGCCACTCGAAATTGCACGTTATCGTGTCATGATTGTACTGGTGGCGACCGGTCTACTGACTTTATTGCTGCTGTTATTGTGTTTGAATTTTTATTCACGTCGCTGGATTGCACCGATGTACGAAATTCGTATGCAATTACAACGCTTAAATGCTGACACACTAGACCAGCACATGGTCATTAACAGTACTGGTGAATTACGCTTACTCCAGCGTGATATTGCCAATGTGGTTAAGCGTCTACATTTCAGTTTTTTAGAACTAAAAGAACATACCGAACAAACTGAAGATGATTTACGCCGTACTCTAGACACCTTAGAAGTGCAAAATATTACCTATCGTCAAGCACGTGACCAAGCCATTTCCGCGAATCAGTCTAAATCGGTGTTCTTGGCCAATATCAGTCATGAATTACGCACCCCGTTAAATAGTATTGATGGCTTTATTCATTTATTGCTGCGCCAAGGCAATTTAAGCAATGAACAAAACTTATATTTACAGACCATTCGTAAATCATCTGCCCATCTTTTGGCCCTAATTAATGATGTGCTCGATTTCTCGAAAATTGATGCCGGTAAATTAGAATTAGAAACCGCACCCTTTGACCTAGAAGAAGCCATTTTTGATGTGATGGATATGCTCTCGCCCTTGGCTGCACAAAAGCATATTGATATGGCTTTTTACTATGCTGACAATATACCGACCCAAATGGTGGGTGATGCACTACGTTTCAAACAAATTCTGACCAACCTCATTTCCAATGCCATTAAGTTCACTCCAGATGGTGAAATTATTGTCCGTGCACGGATGGAACATGATGATATTGGTCACTGTTTATTACACTTTAGCGTACAAGATAGCGGGATTGGCCTAAGTGGTACAGACCGGAAAAAACTGTTTGAATCCTTCTCGCAAGGCGATGCGTCAGTCACCCGCCAATTTGGTGGTACAGGTCTAGGTTTAGCCATTTCCAAACAGTTAGTGCATTTAATGCAAGGTCAAATTGGTTTTGAAGATAACCAAGAACGCGCACCAACTGAAAAAGGCTCAACCTTCTGGTTTACCGCTCGGTTTGCTGTGGATGACGAG
Organism: Acinetobacter sp. ANC 4973; assembly: GCF_002135275.1. NCBI lineage: Bacteria > Pseudomonadati > Pseudomonadota > Gammaproteobacteria > Moraxellales > Moraxellaceae > Acinetobacter > Acinetobacter sp. ANC 4973. The sequence continues at coordinate 41,215 of NZ_NEGM01000009.1, read as the reverse complement.
ATTGAAATTGAACATCCAAACTTTAATAAAATGCAGGTGGTATCGTACTTAGCACATCCTGCAACGGCAAATATTTTACGACATTATCTGGAAAATTATGGTGTCCATCATGTTGAAACCAGCTCGATTCTAGATTTATTTAGTCAACTGAAGCGCTTCTCGGAAAGTGATGAAAACACTTGGCTGATTGTCGATCATAGTGGTGATGGCGAAGCATTATTAAAAGAAATTCGAAATCGCTATTCTGGCAACATTGCCGTCTACGGTTATCAAATGGCGCTCGATCCCAACATGTTAAGCGAATATCGGGCGCGACCAATGTATCAACCGCTCAGTCGCAGCGCATTAATTCAACTGCTCAGCAATCAGCCTATTTTTGAACATGATGTCCATGAAGAATTTAATGGGCAAGGTTTACATGTACTTGCGGTAGATGATCATTTACCGAATTTAATAGTTTTAGAAGCACTATTGGGTGAACTGAATGTCAAAACCACCAAAGCCTTAAGTGGTCAAGAAGCGCTTGAAATTATTCAAAAGAGAATTGAAAAAGGGTTGGCTGCTTTTGATGTGGTGTTCATGGATATTCAAATGCCTGTGATGTCTGGTATTGATACCACACGTGCGATTCGCTCGCTAGAATCGACCTTAGAAAACCATAAACGCCTGCCAATTATTGCATTGACGGCACATGCACTGGCAGATGAGAAACAAAAACTGTTACAGGTCGGTATGGATGATTACGTCACCAAACCGATTCAAATGGAACAAATTATTCAAATTTTGACCCATTGGACATCAGAAAGCTTTAAAAAAGCCAAAGTTGCCGATAAAGCCATCCTGATTGAAGCACTCGATCCGCATATTTTAGATTGGCAACAAAGTTTGCAACTGGCTGCCAATAAAGAAGATTTGGCGATTGATTTACTGAAAATGTTGGTCGATAGTTTCCCAGCAGAAATCAATGAAATACAACAGTTAATTGAATTGGAAGATTTTCCGCAACTCGAACACGTCCTGCATCGTTTATATGGTGCAACACGCTATGTTGGTGTGCAGAACCTACAAGAGGTTACAGGTGGATTTGAACAGTTTATTTCTTCTTTACGCAAAGAACGCCGTAAAGCAGATGACAGCTTTATTCAAGAGACGCTAAAACGCTTGGATGAATTACAATCCGTCATTCAACTGGTCGAACAGGCAGCACAGCAAATTTTAAACAAAACAAATCTCTAGAGTCTGATGCAAATCGTGGCAGTAGCGTCTAGATTTAGATGTGACTCGACTGTCATGTATCAGAGAAATGACCGTGTTATGCTCAAAACAATCTAAAAAAATATAGGTCTATCTCATGGCGTTACTTCGCATAGAAAAAAACAATGGCATCGCAACAGTATCTTTAAACCGTCCAGAAAAACGCAATGCCATGAGCTTTGCTTTATTACGCGAATTGGTCAATGCAGCCAATCAAATTAAAAAAGACCGTTCGATTCGCTGCGTGATTTTAACGGGTGAAGCACATGTCTTTAGTGCTGGAATTGACCTTGCCGATTTAAATGCTCCAAAAAATACCGCTTATGCAGCATGGGAACTGATTAAACCGGGACAAAGCCTATTTCAAAAAGCATTTCTTATTTGGCAAGAACTGCCTGTTCCTGTGATTGCTGCACTTGAAGGATATTGTCTGGGTGCAGGCATGCAATTGGCACTGGCTGCGGATATTCGTATTGCTCATCCTGATACCCAAATGTCGATTATGGAAAGTCGTTGGGGATTGGTTCCAGACATGGGATTGACACGTTCCATTAAAGGTATTATCAGTGTCGATCTTGCGAAAGAACTGACTTTAACAGGTCGAATTTTCAATGCTACGTATGCCAAAGAAATTGGTTTAGTGACTCATTTAGATGAATCGCCAATCAGCAAAGCCCAAGCCATTGCAGAAGAAATGTTACAACGCTCTCCTGATGCCTTAACCGCAGCTAAACGCGTCCTTGATGCCATGGAACATGAACCGAAAAAATCTTTACGCCTCGAAAAAATCTGGCAACTGAAATTACTTTTAGGTAAAAATAGTAAATTAGCGCGTAAAAAAGACAAGAACCCTGAAGTTCAATTTTTACCGCGCCAATATAAGTAAACTATTGAAATAACAACATTGTGCAGAGAAAAACACATGAGTTTTGATCGTAATACAAAAATTGCATTTTTAGGTATGGGGCTGATGGGTAGCCGAATGGCAACTCGACTCATTCAAGCAGGTTTTACCGTGGCGGTGTGGAATCGAACGGCATCCGCATGTGACGTTCTGATTGATATGGGCGCCACGGCCTTAGAGCTGCAAGAGATTGGGCAATATCCGGTTATTTTGACCTGTTTGGCTGATGATGCAGCGGTGCAATCTGTTTATGATCAAATTCAAGCGCAATTATGTGCTGAGCAAGTGATTGTGGATTTCTCTAGTTTATCGGTCGATCAAACCAAAGCCTTGGCAGGGCAAGCGCAACTGCATCAAGTGCAGTGGATTGACTCCCCTGTTTCGGGTGGGACAGCAGGGGCTGAACAAGGCACACTGGTGATTTTTGCTGGGGGTGATCTACAAACCATTCAGGATTTATCGCTGATTTATAACGTGCTTTCACAACGCGTCACCCGAATGGGTGAAACAGGCACTGGGCAAGCCACCAAAATATGCAATCAACTGATTGTGGCTGCAAACAGTACCTTAATTGCTGAAGCAGTTGCTCTAGCTGCTCAAGCAGGTGTGGATACCACTTTACTGGCACCAGCATTGGCAGGTGGATTTGCCGACTCAAAACCTTTCCAAATTTTAACCCCGCGTATGGCGACCCATACTTTTGAACCTGTGCAATGGAAAGTGCAAACTTTGTCCAAAGACTTAAATAATGCGGTTCAGCTGGCAGAACAATTCCATTTAAATATTCCAGTTGCAAAACAAGCACTATCACAATTGCAAAGCCATCAAAATAAAGGCTATGCTGAAGCTGATCTTGCAACAGTGATTCAACTGATTGAATCTTAAGCAGCTCACTTTTAACCGACAAGGAGTAAAGGCATGATTAAGTTGGCTGTAAATCTATCGATGATTTTTACCGAAGTGCCCTTAATTGAGCGCTTTGCTCTGGCTCAGGCACAGGGTTTTAAACATGTTGAGATTCAATTTCCTTATGAACTCAGCATCGAGCAAATTCAAAGTCAACTCACCATACATGACCTGACCCTTTGCCTGATTAATGTACCTGCTGGTGACTTAATGCAAGGTGGCAATGGTTTAGCTGGTGTTCCGGGGATGGAACTGGAGTTTCACCGTGGTTTAGAACAAGCCATTCAATACGCCACTGCGCTGAATGTGCCTAGTGTCAATATTTTAGCGGGTAAACAACCACTCGACTCAGACTTACTGCCTTGTTTAAATACTTTATCGAGCAATCTTAAACTTGCCTGTCATATGCTATCCGATCATCATCTTCAACCTGTTTTTGAAATGATTAATAGCACCGATATGCCACGCTTTTTAGTGCAAAATATTGCTCAAGCACAAGAAATGCTAGAAGCTGTGCAACACCCTGCCCTTAAAATGCAATATGACTGTTACCATATGGCAATGATGGGTGAAGATGTACTGGAAGCCTTAAAAGAAAATATTCACGATATTGGGCATATTCAATTTGCCGACTGCCCCGGACGACATGAACCCGATAGCGCACAAATACATTTTGCAGAAATTTTTCAATGGCTCAATCAAAGTGCATACAGTGGCTATATTGCAGCCGAATATAGACCACAAGCCCATTCCAGCCATTCCTTTGCATGGAAAGATAAATATTTTGCAAAACATCCGCAAAGTTAAATTATGAACAGAATTGAAATACAGCACTAAAACCGCTATATTACACGATGAGTTATTGTCTGGAAATAAAACCCTTTATGAATTTAGAACCATCGCCCAGCGCTTCTAATTCTCTCGATATCGCAATGAATTCTCAAGCTCAAGATGTACAAGCTTGCTTAAAAGTTGTACATGAAGCCCTATTAGATGTAAAAGCAAAAGATATTCTTGAAATTGATGTAAGCGCGATTAGTAATGTGGCAGATGCCATGGTGATTGCTAGCGGCACATCAACGCGTCACATTAAAGCCCTTGCAAATAATGTTGCTGAAGAAGCACGTAAAGCAGGTTTTCGCCCTCTCGGTGTTGAAGGTGAACGTGATGCAGAATGGATCTTAATCGACCTTGGTTTTGTGGTTGTCCACGTTATGCTTCCAGCGGCACGTAAATTTTACGACCTTGAAAGCTTATGGCGTGCCACTCCAGAATCGATAGCGTAAAGAAAAAAAGCGACCTTAAGGTCGCTTTTTTCATCTTAGGACTTCTGTTTTAGCATGGAGTGCTGACCAACAAACTTAATCACAGCAGCAAGATGATTCATTGCAACTATAATAATTGATGTAAATCAACATCAGGATATTTGGTTTTAATCTGCATTTTCGCCCTTGCATAGACTTGATCTGCCTTGGCTGGCCCATAAAACTCACAATAACATTCATATATGATGGTAATCACTTGGGCATAAAGGGTCAGTGGTAAAACCTCAATAAAAGCAGCATCATTAATTTTTACCGATGTCTCAATCGCTAAACCCATGTCTTGTAGCTGTTGTTTAACTTCATCATTAAAGTCATTCAAATCAGTTGCTGTAACAGTTAACGTCACTGCATCAACCAAGCCAAAGAACGCATCGGCAATATCTATTGAAATAAGTTCTTCTGGCTCTAGTTTCGGTTTGATTTCCAATAAAACCTGCTTCTCCACAGCCGACATTTCAGATAGTACTTTTCTTAGCATCTCTTTGCGATAAAAACGTAATTCATCGGTATTACAAATTTCACTTAAAAAGCGATTGAGCACAAAAGAAGGCTGGTCTCCATATTCTTGCTCCCAGTAATTCAGTACGCGCTCCAATACCGTAGCATTCATATAGTCACTGAGACCACGTTCAATCGCTTGTTTCTTTTGTATCACACTGAGTAATTCATTCGGCATTGCTCAACTCCTTAGTGGCGTTTGGTCATATCGTCCGTTTCAAAAGTCACATCACGCTGAAATTCTGGATAAGAGAGTTCGGCATGTTCGGTATAATCCAACCCACGTTGTTCATGCTGTTTACTCACACGCAAGCCACCTAAAAGTTTGTCCAGCACTTTAAAGACCACAAATGCAATGCCGAAGCCCCAAACAAATGCAGCGACCACACCTAAAACCTGAATCGAAATAATATGTGAATTAAACAAATCTGCTTCAAAAAATAAGCCTGCCGCTACCGTTCCCCATGCCCCACAAAAACCATGTACAGTAACCGCATCCACCACATCATCCAATTTTAATTTTTCCATTAAGCTTGGCATTACACTAACAATCAAACCCGCGGTTAAGCCGGTAATAACAGCAAATAATGGTGACATGGTTGCACAGCCTGCGGTAATTCCAACCAAACCACCCAATGAAGCATTAATGGTGGTCTTCATTAGAATTGCCTTGCCACGAATCAGCGCATACAGCATATAAGCAACTGCGCCAGAACATGCAGCCAAATGGGTATTTAGGGCAATTCGACCAATACTGACACTGGCATTCACTGTTGACGCGGCATTAAAACCAAACCATGCAAACCAAAGGATAAAGCCGCCTAATGCAACTAACGGTAGGTTATGCCCTGCCAAATGGTGACTTTGTCCATTTCGACCAAAACGTCCTAAACGAGGACCCAAGACAATAATCCCTGCCAATGCCACCCAACCACCGATTGAATGCACCACAGTTGAACCAGCAAAGTCGATAAAACCTAAAGCTTTTAACCAACCTTCGCCATCAAAAATACTGCCCCATGCCCAACTTCCAAAGATCGGATAAATCAAACCACTCACCACTGCTGCACTGACCACATAAGCAACAAAATGAATGCGTTCAGCCATAGCACCGCTGGCAATAGTAGTTGCTGTTGCTGCAAACATCATTTGGAAGAACAATAAATTCCAATGCCAATCATCCATCACATTGGGTGCAAAATGACTTGTCCCGATCCAACCTGAAGCGTTAACCCCAAACATTAACCCAAAACCGAGTAACCAAAAGACCAGTCCTCCCAAACATGCATCCATATAATTTTTCATCAGCACGTTAACAGTATTCTTACTGCGCACAGAACCGCTTTCGACCAATGCAAAACCAGCCTGCATAAAAAAGACCAGAATTCCCCCCATGACCACCCAGACACTATCGAGAGATAAGCGGATTTCTTGAATATTTTGAGCTGGAGTTGCTAATGATTCTGCGGCAAAACTTGGCAAGGCGATGCAGCATAACAACAAGAATAAATATTTTATTTTTTTCATGAATAATCTCCCCAAAGATTATTCATCTAAATAGCAAAATCAATGCCATAAACCAAAGCGATGATTGATGTTGGATCGTATCCTTCGAAGTAGCTTTCTTATAGGCAACTTTATTTAAAATAGGCGAAGTAAAAATATTATTTTTTTAACAATAATTAAAAAAAAATAAGATAATGCTACTTTATGTCGCACTTTATTGAGTGCATAACAATATTGCGCCAAATGGCGTAGAAAGATCAGCAAGCATGGTTAATTTTAGATGCCCTCTCAGATGAACGAGGATCTTAAAATTGCGTTATTTTTATCATCAAGCGCGACCCAAAGCATTAAAGCTAAAATTACTTCACATCTATAGCATTAAGCCAAAAGATTTCGACAATAAAAAACCACCCGAAGGTGGTTTTTAATCTCCCTAAATCCCTCTTTATCAAAGAAGGACTTGAGACTTTGATTTAATGGCCAGAACCATTAATTGCTTTGGTCATATCTTCCACAACTTTCTTGGCATCACCAAAAATCATCATGGTTTTATCATTATAGAACAAGTCATTGTCTAGACCTGCATAACCTGTCGCCATTGAGCGTTTGATCACCATAATGGTTCGAGCGCGGTGGGCTTCAAGAATTGGCATACCATAAATTGGTGATGTTGGATCATCTTTTGCCGCAGGATTTACCACGTCATTCGCACCAATCACTAACACCACATCTGTTGCAGGGAAGTCAGAGTTGATTTCATCCATCTCTAAGATGTCTTCATAAGCAACATCCGCTTCAGCCAGCAATACGTTCATGTGACCTGGCATACGACCCGCAACAGGGTGAATGGCAAAACGCACCGTTACCCCTTGTTCTTTCAAGATATGCGCAAGTTCTTTCACTGCATTTTGTGCACGACCTTGTGCCATACCATAACCCGGTACAATTACAACGCTATCGGCATTCGACATTAAGAAGCCCGCATCATCCGCAGAACCTGAACGATGGTTACGCTGTACTTTATCGCCTGCTGCTGCTGTCGGTGCTGCTGTGCCACCCATTGCACCACCAAACAATACATTGATGATTGAACGGTTCATGGCTTTACACATAATGTAAGACAGAATTGCACCCGATGAACCCACCAGTGAACCTGCAACAATCAACATGTTATTTTCAAGCGTGAAACCAATACCCGCTGCCGCCCATCCAGAGAATGAGTTTAATAGCGAGACCACAACGGGCATATCACCACCACCAACGGGTGCAATCCAAACCCAACCCAATGCCAATGCCAGAGCAGTCATTGCCCAGAACGCTTGCATGTTGCCTGTTGAGAAGAACATGAAACCACAGACGAGCATTGCAAGGAAAATGCTGGCTTGTAGAGGTTTAACCCATGCACCTGAAATGGTTTTCGCCCATTTTTTTGCCGCCAATTTACCATAAGCAAATACAGAGGCTGTAAAGGTAATCGCACCGACAAAACAACCAACAAACAATTCAAATAAATGAATTTTGCTCATGTGTACATGTTCAACGCCTGCTGCTGTTAAAGCGGCTTCATTTTCCACAAACAAGGCTGTGAGTTGGTTGTTATGTAGAATTGCAGCAATCGCAATCAATACCGCAGCCAAACCCACCAATGAGTGCATTAATGCTACTGTTTCAGGCATTTGTGTCATTGGAACTGTACGCGCACGTGCAATACCAACAATACCACCTAAGACCATTGCACCGACAATCATCCAAACGACAGGATGATTCGCCACAAAGAACGTGGTGATTACAGCAATCGCCATCGCGATCATACCGTAACGGTTACCTGCAATTGCGGTTTTAGGACCTGACAAACCACGTAGCGTTAAGATAAAAAGAACGGCGCCTACTAAGTAGAACCAATCCGCATAGTCTCGAATAAATTCCATTTATGAACCCTCTTTTTTCTTTTGCTTAGGCTTAAACATTTCCAGCATACGTGCAGTTACTGCGAAGCCACCGAAAATATTGATACTTGCCAAGAACACAGCAACCGCACCCAAAATGCTCACCACGTTAATGCTTTGGAAAGCCACGTTTGCATCAAGCCCAATACTTGGCATACCCACAGTCTGAATCATTGCACCAACGACAATAATTGAAGACAAGGCATTGGTTACAGCCATTAATGGTGTATGTAAAGCAGGTGTTACCCCCCAAACCACGTAGTAACCTACGAAGATGGCAAGGACGAAAATTGTAATCGTTTCAACCATGATCTATCTCCTTAACCACGCTTTAACAGCACTTGGCCGCCATGAGTGACGAGTAGGGCTTTCTGAATTTCTTCTTCCTGATTTAAAACAAAGTTCTTATCAGCATCAAAAAGTGTTTCTAAGAAATTAAAGACATTACGTGCATACAGTGCCGAAGCTTCTGTAGCCACAGTTGCTGGAATATTTGGAATACCTAAAATAGTCACGCCATTATCGGTCACCACATTTTCACCGCATTTTGAACCTTCAACATTACCGCCTGATTCAACCGCCATATCAAGGATGATTGAACCCGGTTTCATTTTGGCAACCGTTTCAGCACGAATTAAACGGGGTGCATCACGGCCTGGCAAAAGTGCCGTGGTAATCACGATATCTGCATTGGAAACAGCTTTGTCGACAATTGCGGCTTGGTCTTTGATGTATTGCTCGCCGGGCATCCAGCCATAACCATTTTTTGCAGCATCGGCAGCTTTTTGCTTTTCTTCTTCAGACATGGGTACGTCTAACCACTTGCCACCTAAAGATTCCACTTGATCGCGAGCTGTTGGACGTAAATCCGTTGCTTCAACCACTGCACCTAAACGCTTTGCCGTTGCAATGGCTTGCAAGCCTGCAACACCCACACCCATAATCACCACACGAGCCGGTTTTACCGTTCCAGCAGCGGTCATGAGCATCGGGAACATACGTTGATATTCTGCCGCAGCCAAAAGCACAGATTTATAACCGGCTAAGTTGGCTTGAGAAGACAGGACATCCATGTTTTGTGCGCGAGAAAGCGTACGGGGTAAAAGCTCTAAAGCAAATGCAGACACCTGTGCAGATGCAAATTGGTCAAGTTCAGTATTACGATACGGATCAAACATTGCGATTACAGCAGTATTCGCTGCAAGCTTTTGAATTTCATCGCCTTTAGGGGCGCGAACTTTCAAAACAATTTGGCTACCGGTATAGGCATCATCTGTAATTTTAGCACCGACCTGTTCATATGCACTGTCAATATAAGCGGCTTTCACGCCTGCTCTACGTTCAATGACGACTGTATGACCAGCACTGATCAACTTCTTTACTGTTTCTGGCGTTGCTGCCACACGATTTTCACCGAGAACAGTTTCGGTTGGGATTCCGATCTGCATGAGCCTTCCTCAAGCTAGTTTTTCTTAAGTAAACATCGCTATTCGCAATGTTTCCCCCTAGATGCATTTTTGTTGAATTTTTGGATTCTAATTGAACTGTTTTAAATTACCACCCAATATTTATTTAATAAATACCCATATATTGAACTGGTGATTCACAAAAATTATCATGCGATAGCGCATTTATTTTTTTCGCTTTCATTAAAATTACTTTTATCAGCTTAATTGCCATTGCGGTACTTTCTCAATTTTTATATTTAAACACTGGTCATTATTTTTTAGATTGATTTAAAAATAACCATTGATCATTCTGACAATCAGCACTTTTATTACCAAGCAAGTTCTTAGTTAAAGATGTTCTTGTTGAGCACTAAAATGGCACATTTAGCTTCTACTTTTCATGAGATTGACTAAAGTGACACAATAAAGAAAATTCTCTTGTTAGAAATCCAACTGTTTTTTTCCAGTTCATTAAAAAAATGGGCGACCCAGTAAGTATTCAGCTCTTGTTATTTTTCCCCATTTCTATGGTTATTTTTAATAACAGCATCTATTCACCATAAGTCTAATTGGGTCAAAAAATAATTACATTTTTTTTGATTGCCATTTCGGTAGGTGATGATTTAACCCTTATTTTATCTATTTGAGTGTTTTTCGCACCACTTTAGAGCAAATTTTAACTATTTTCATCAATATTCTGATTACGCCTAAGTAAAATCGTCATTTTTAGGGATTTTTCCTGTTGTTATGGTCTAAATTTTTTTAATATTTTAAATAAAATCGTGACTCAACTCATTTCAACTAAGCTTTATCACGACTGAATTAAAATAAAATCCAGAATTTCGAGGATTCATTCCAAACTGGAATCGCAGTTATCATCTTTTTGCATTTCAACTCTACGGGGAAAAACTTTATCATTCACATTTCTACACTGCATTACAGAGCGCAGTCACACTTCGCCAAGTAGGTAAAATGAACCGTTTTTTGACAGCTACACAATTAGGGTCTTTATGCGCGATTGGTGCCGCTTTTTTATTTAGTACCAAGGCCATTATTATTAAACAGGCCTATGCACTATCGCCACTGGTCGATGGCACAGTCCTTATGGCACTCAGAATGCTTAGTGCACTGCCCTTTTTTTTACTGCTTTGTTGGTTCAATCGGCAGCACAACAAAAATATCGCGCCTAAAGACTGGATGCTACTGATTTTTGCAGGATTAATTGGTTATTACTTGTCTAGCTGGTTAGACTTTGCAGGCTTAATGTATATCAGCGCATCACTAGAGCGTATTATTTTATTTTTATATCCAACACTTACAGTACTTGTCTCTAGCGTCATTTATAAACAGAAACTCAGCCTAAAAAGCGCGATTGCGATTGCACTGAGTTATGGTGGTACGGTTATTGTGATGTTGCAGGAACAAAGTAGCGTAGCGCATGAAGGCAATTTTTGGTTGGGTGTCAGTTTAGTCTTTGCCAGTGCCATCAGCTTTGCAAGCTATTTATTATTAACCCCGCGTCTAATTCATAAATTTGGCTCATGGAATTACACCGGCTTAGCCTTAAGCATCGCTTGTTTCGGCACACTCACCCATTACTTTATTGCCATTCCCAATCCAATAGCATTACTCACGCAATTACCCATCGGTGTGATTGGTTATGGTATTGCATTAGGTTTACTGGTCACGGTACTTCCCACCATTTTGATTGCCCAAAGTATTTCACGCTTAGGCGCAGCGCAATCGGCAATGATTGGTTCAATTGGCCCCGTGTTAACCATTATTCTGGCAGTGGCTTTGTTAGGTGAACACATGAATGCCATACAATGGTTTGGTTGCTTGCTCAATATTGTTGGGGTCATGATGATTACCCTATCGAAAAAGAAACTGGCACATTAATCATCTTCTACACACTGCTGCTGAATGGTGAAATACTGTGGCTTTTCTTCTAGTTGCAATAATATCTGCTGAAAATGAGCACCCGCAGATTGATCTGCCAGTTGATCGTTTGGATTACGCAACGGACATTGTTGTAAAGACAAACAGCCGCAGCCTATACACCAATCGAGTTGTTGCCTTAGCTGCAACAAACTGACAATTTGCCCATCTAAACTGGCTTGCCATTTTTGCGACATTTTTTGCCAATCCGCCTTGCTGGCCACCTTATTTTTTGGCAATACCGAAAAGGCCTCTTTAACTTGCTGCAAGCTCATACCGACTTGCTGTGCAACTTTAATAATGGCTACACGGCGCAGCATAGCCCGTTGATAACGACGTTGCTTACCATCGGTACGAATGCTCCAAAGCAATTCTTTTTCTTCATAAAAACGAATCGCGGGGACACTTACACCACTGCGCTGGGCCAACTCACCTATTGTCATCCACTGATGTGCATCTTTTTCAGTCATAAGGCTTGACCTCAAGTTAACTTCAGCTTTGATACTAGCAAAATTGACCGCTCATTTCTGGACAATCGTGCATGAATTCAAGTATTGAACAATCATCCAAAGCTTTTAGACTCCTTAACCCAAAGACACTTTATAACCCGCAACCTTTTGCGTATAGTCACATTGCCGAAGTGACACAGTTTCAACGTGTCCTTCACATTTCAGGACAAGGTGGTGAAAACCAACGAGGACTTTTATCTACAGATTTTGCTGTACAAGTCAGACAAGCCTTTCAAAATATTGAACTGGCTTTAACCCATGTACAAGCAACACTGCAAGATACTGCTGTTTTAAGAATTTTAGTGGTTGATCACAATCCCCAGAAACATCAGTTTTTAATTCAGGAAATGCAAAAACTTTGGAAAGATCAGCCTTTCCCTGCGTGTACGCTAATTCCTGTCCCGTGTCTTGCACTAGCCGGTATGCTCATTGAAATTGAAGCAACCGCTTATTGTCAGTAATACAAAAGCAAGGGACTTTTATGAACACCTCTCTCGACATCAGCCAAGATAAATCTTTGCTATGGTTGATGGCTGTTGCCTGCGGTTTATGTGCAGGGGCAAATTATTATTGCCAGCCTTTAATCCATTCGATACAACAATATTTTAATGTCCCTGAATCTCAAGTGGCGTTAACCGTCACCTTTGCACAAGTATCCTATGCCTTAGGTCTACTCTTTATTGTGCCTGTCGGTGACATTGTCAATAAAACCAAATTTATTCCTCTGTTAATGTTTTTGGCTGCAATTGGACTATTTATGTGTGCTTTTGCTGTCAACTTACCCATGCTTTGGCTAGGAACAGTAATTGTAGGATTATTTTCAGTCGCAGCACAGGTCTTGATTCCTTTAGCAGCCATGGCGGTAAAACCCGAAAAAACAGGGGAAGTACTGGGTTTCTTAATGAGTGGGCTTTTAGTCGGCTTACTGCTGTCCACCAGTCTTGCAGGTTTACTGTCCAATCTGTTCAACTGGAAACTCATTTATGTGGTCAGCGCCATATTGATGCTGATTTTGGCTTTTTTACTCAAAGCTAAACTTCCGCATATTGCAGTATTCAAAATGAGTTATGCCAACATTTTTAGATCAATGGCGCTGCTTTTAAAAGAAGAGCCACGTTTAGGCTTGCGTGCTTTAGTCGGTGGTTTTGCTTTTGCAGCAATGAGTATTCTATTTTCAACCATCGCAGTTTTACTCACCTCCTCCCCCTTTAACCTATCGGATGTCTTGGTCGGTGTTGTGACGCTGATTGGTGTTTTTGGTGCATTGGCCACAGCGAAAATTGGCAAAATTGCCGATCAAGGTCATACCCAATCACTAACGTGGATTGGTCTTTTGGTTCTGGCGATCAGTTGGTTATTTTTCTACTGGGGTGGGCAATATTTATTCAGCTATATCATTGGCTATGGGGTGATTAGCTTAGGCTTAACCATTGTGCATACCAGTAATCAAAATATTATTTTTCGTTTACGTCCAGACGCAAAATCACGAATTAATTCTATCTATATGACCGCCTACTTTATTGGCGGAGCTTGCGGCTCTGCACTTGGCGTTTATTCATGGCATCATGGTGGATGGAGCATGACCTGTCTTGCAGGACTGTGTTTGGTGACTTGTTCAGCGCTATTTGCTTTACTTGATCAGCTTTATCATAATAAAACACGCCTAATTTAAGCATATGAAGCCTCTTTTTATAGAGGCTTTTTTTTAATTTTAGTTATGATTTTAGTTTTCGTTATGAGACTTGTACCATCGGATAAAAAGGTTGCACCAAATCAAGACTCTGTGGGTTTTCCAAAAATACATAGATAAAAATCGGCAACAATGCAGCCAAAATAGTACAGGCATCTTGCAGTTGTTTACGATTGACAGCGCTATTGTATGTTGTTCCCCCCAGAATCATTTGATTATGCAAGGTATAAAGTCGATTAAAAACCATCCACAAAACATGAGCTGAGTCTTTCGCCTGTAAAGCACGATGGGCCTGTTTTTTTTCCTGATCAAAACTTGCTTTCCAAGAAATTTGACTTATTTTTTGATTTTGATAGTCCCAAAACCCTTGGTAGACATATGGATTTTCTAATAATAAAACAATTAGATGATTACATTTTTGCCAAAGAATTTTATAAACTTTTTGCTCCTGATCCTTTTGGCAGATTAAAGATAAAAACTGTCTTAAGGATTGTTTATCCTGCATGATTGCGACATCTTGTGCATACAGTGCATTAAAAGACACCCAAAGGCTGATAAATTTAAGATCAAGATCCTGATCCAATTCGGCTGATTTTTTTAACCAACTTAAGCCACGATGAATTCTTAAATTAAACGCATCTGAATGTTCTGCTTTTTTACTTTTAAAGATCTCTTCCAAAAGCATCATTTTGCTTCCTCCTACTTTTTTATTGCTTATTACCACACTGAATGTCTGATGATTTGACAAATACCCATAAATAAATTATGGGTATAATTTATTATCTCATCTTATTCTTCAAACTTGCTGTTTTTTAGTCCGATGTTATTGTTTTTAAATACAGCATGTAATAAGTCGCGCTTCAGTTTTTCATTGTTTTAGGTTTCTACTTATGTCCGCTCCTGATAGCCTCACATTTCTGTCGCGCTATGCTGGATAAGACCAGTCGCTTTTTTATTGGAATATTTTATGCAATTTAAAAAACTAGACCTAAAAGAGACACGCATAACGTCCAGAATATATGCAATATTAAGCACAACCCTCTAGTTTATTTATATTTTTAAACGTGTATATCTCTCTAAGGTTGGATGGTATTACTGAAAATAGTCGACTCCTCTGCCTATAACCAAGATCCATCCTTTAATTTAATCGGTTTTTTAGCCACGATTTGTAAAGTTTATATGTATTTACTCAATAGCCACCGATTTTATCGCCCCTTTTTAGTTCAAATAAAAGGGCGTGATTAAATCAAATCGTTACTCAGCTTAATTATCATACTTCCTAAAACCCTTCGAAAGCTGACTCAAAGTTTTCATTTGCTGCCCAAAACGACGACATGGACGACAGATCAAGATATGCAGTTGTAAGCTACTCTGCTCTTTCAAGACCAGTTGCCGATCTTGTTTCTCAGAAAGTAATTGCGTTGCTTGTCGACAAGTCAACATGAGCAATCCTCCTTAAGTAACCATTTATTTTCCAAACATTCTCTGAGCTTTACCCGACTGCGATACATCAGCACATTTAAATGAGAAACACTGAGTTCTAGTTTTTGACAAATTTCATCTGAACTTAATTCAATCATTTCTCGTAACATAAAAACCTGTGCATATTTGGCGGGTAAATGATTTAAACAAGCATCAAAAATAATCCAGAAATCTTGCTGCTCCATCATGTCTTCAGGATTTTGCCATGCTTGTGGTGCTTCATATTTATGCCAATGTCCTGAAGAGTCAAATAATGCGTCTATGCTTAATTCACTTTCGTCATCATGAAATAATTCGCTCATGCTCACCATGCGAGACTTTTTTCTAATCAAATCAACTATTTTATTTTTTAAAATCGCAAAGACCCATGTTTTAAAAGCAGAACGACCAGAAAAGGAATCGGTATGCTGCAAAGCACTGACTAACGCTTCTTGTACGACATCTTCAGCTTGTTGAAATGAAGAAAGTTGTAAGATCGCAAATTTCAACATTTGTTGTCTTAAATCCGTTAAAAATACTGGATTTTGTAACTGCCCTAACACGGCATCATGATCGACTGAAGCTTGAGCCATCCCGTTTCCTTAGGTTTTTTTATTTTGAAATATATAATAACTGTAATTTTATTAGAAATTTAGATAAGTTTTTTATTTGTGTTTGAATTTCTGCTGCTGATAAATTAGCTACAGCTGACTGGATCAAATTACTCAGCTCTAATTCAAGCATTGCTTTTTGATTCAGTTGTTCAATTAACAGTGCCAATAAAGGTGATAGCTGTTCAACACAAACCTGATCATCTTCATTTCGCCAAACCATAATCGCACTTGGAACGTGTTCAACTTGAGCAAGTGTCGTATTGATTGTCCAATGATAAACTGGATATTGATAGACCAATACCCATACTTGAGTTCGCAATTGCCAAAAATCGGTTTGCGTATAGATTTTATCTTCAATCTCTAAAGTATCTAAATACAATTCCAGCCATTCAAACTGTAATAACTCTGCCAACCAAGGATACTGATGCAAAATTGGATGCTGATGATCCGTTAAATATTCCCTAAATTGCAGTGAAATATCATTATAAAATGGTGACTGACACTTGGATTTTTGAAAAAATTCTTCTAACAATGTTTGCCATTGCTGTTCGGGCAACATTGAGCGAGCAACGGGATAAACCAAATCAATAAAAGAACAAACATTATTCAATAACAAATCTCGATACACCTGCATACGCTCAAGTGAAAGTGTTTGTGGCACTTTACTGTGTGGCTCACGAATCCAAGTGCAAAATTGTTGTTGAGCCTGCTGGAAAGATATCCTGTCTGTATTCATATTCAATCCTTATTTACCTACTCAAGTAAAAATAGGCTGTGTTACTTTTTCATCAAGATGTTGTTTTTGTAAGTGCTTAATGGTGCCAAGTTCATCTTGTAATTCTGACCATGTCGGAATATTAAAATCGCGTTCTAATAAAGTGGGTTTTACCCCACAAACTTGATAGGTGTAGTGCAATAATTTCCAAACTGAATCACCAACAGCAGCGCCATGGGTATCAATCAATAAGTCTTCACTCAATTGTTCATGTCCTGCAATATGTAAATAACGAATCCGTTCTTTCGGCATTGCATCAATAAAAGCATAGCCGTTACTGCCATGATTCATACTATTCACATAGACATTATTTACATCTAATAACAGTTCACAATCTGCCTGTGCAATCACGGCACACATAAAATCGGCTTCGCTCATTTCCGCATGAGGCATAAGATAGGTGGAAACATTTTCAATGACTAAGCGCTGCCCAAGAATATCTTGCACCCGTAAAATACGTTCAGCCACATATTTCACTGCTGCCTCGGTCATTGGAATGGGCAATAAATCGTATAAGTAACCCCCATCATGGGTATAGCTTAAGTGTTCTGAATAAGTCAAAACCTGATATTTACTGAGGAAGTCTTTAATTTGCTGCACAAATTCAATATTAAGTGGATGAGGCCCCCCAATAGATAGAGAAAGCCCATGACAAAGCAAAGGTGATTTCTCTACACACTGCGCCAACAACTTTGCATGTCTCCCCCCCAAGTTCATCCAGTTTTCAGGGGCAACTTCGATAAAATTAGGATGTGTTTCAGCATTTAAAAACGTGTCAATAAAATCACGCCTTAAGCCTAAACCAACGCCAGAAAAAGGAACCATGCTGTTTTCCTTACTCAAAAAATGATGTCGGATTTTTTAAAAAACCGACATCATCTATATTTCAATGGTTTAATGAGTAGCAGATTTACCATCTGCTGCATTTTTGCTTGCGCCACATTTAGCATCAGCCGCTTTCTTGTTTGCTCCGCATTTAGCATCAGCCGCTTTCTTGTTTGCTCCGCATTTAGCATCGGCTGCTTTCTTATTTGCTCCGCATTTAGCATCGGCTGCTTTCTTATTTGCTCCGCATTTAGCGTCGGCTGCTTTTTTAGCATCAGCCGCTCTCTTGTTAGCACCACATTTAGCTTCACCACATTTACCATCAGCCGCTTTGCTGGCATGTGTTTCAGTCGTTGTAACTGCTGCCGAAACATGTGTTGTTACGCCAACAACTGAAAGTGCCAATAATGCTGCTATAGATGTCATTGAGTTTAACTTATTCATTTTTCATTTCCTTTTGATCAATTTTTAGATTTGTACTTGGGTACGTATTATTAGACGAACAACCATTCAATTTATTACAGTTAAATAAACTTTTTTTTCTTGTAATAAATCAAATTTTCATTCGACTAATACCTATTAAATACTATTCGGTGTGAAATTATCATGAAGAACTTCATTGCTACTTTGTTACAACGTTATAAAAATTTAGGCATTATCTTAAAACACTTTGATGGACTTGCAGCACTCGGTTTAAGGCTTTATTTGGTGCCTGTTTTTTGGATGGCCGGAACAAATAAGTTGATGCATTTTCAAGACACGATTGACTGGTTTGGAAACAGTGACTGGGGTTTAGGATTACCTTTTCCAAGCATAATGGCTGCATTGGCAACATCGGCAGAGCTGAGTGGCGCAGTTTTATTAGCATTGGGTTTATTCACTCGCTTAATCAGTATTCCACTGATTATCACCATGTTCGTTGCCATTTTTACCGTTCATTTGCCTCATGGCTGGCAAGCCATTGCCGATCCTAATGCCCCATTTGCAAATGCACAAGTACTGGCTTCTGCTGAAAAATTAGAAAAAGCACGTGAAATTTTAGAAACATATGGAAATTATGATTGGCTTACATCGAGCGGCTCATTGGTCATTTTAAATAATGGCGTCGAATTTGCCGTGACTTATTCCGTGATGCTGTTGGCACTCATTGTATTAGGTGGTGGACGCTATGTAAGCCTAGATTACTGGTTCACTCGAAAATGAAATGCTAAAGATGCCCTAACTCCAATGAGTAACCCTTTAAAGGAAATCCAACTCGTTCTTTATCTTTCTGGTTACTCAACTGGGCGTGTTGGGTCATATCTGCTGATGTGTTTTTTGTGATAAAATCTTGCGCTATTGAAAATTCTTGAATTAAGCAAAGCCAGCTTATTTTGCTATATCCAAAATGATCGCCCAATGCATTGATATATTCATCAATGGCCTTTGCTAAAGTGATATTGATCACATCTGCGCTGCCTAATAGAATATCTGAATTTTCTTCGATTTCATCCTCATGATTTGTAAGCCGTTTTTGAACATGTCACATTGAACTCAACATTTTACTTTCTTTGACGTTGATAATCCCGTTCCGATTTATTCTAATTTCGGCTTAAAAACGTATTGTTCCATCTGCTAATTTGCATTGTGAAGTTGCCCCATAATTTAGGCCTTATTCTTTATCAGAATCGATAATAGTGTAAATTTTAAAGACTATGGTGCGAAATGAAGCGTAAAAAATCGAAATCAGTCAAAATATGTAACACTGTAAAGGTATGATTTTTAATATGAATATTAACAACCCCGTTGAAAACATGAAAGAACCTCGCATCAGTGTTGCACCGATGATGGATTGGACACATAAATAAAATTAAAACATTATTATCAACAACTTAATTCAATATAAAAATATTGTGGCGTAAAATTGGTGTAGAAAAATCGAAAGTAAATTTTTTAAACATTTATTCGTGCAAATTATAACACCTCTTCCTATCTATTAATTACTCATAATTTAGTTTCAACTCATGGATTCTCTATATCAATCTTTATTGCCCACTATATATCTTGAAACAATTTACTTTCTATTTTTTTAACCAAAAACTATGTTTATTTCTATTTTTAAAACCAAAAACTATGTATGCTATTAGGTAAATGACAATTTAGTAGATCTAACTTTATGCAACCATTATATTTAACAATAGATGATCCACTTCACGCTCAGAATAGAATAAAAGAAATTTTTGGGTTTGATTCGAAAATCTTGCTTGGAGTTATAGAAGATAGTTTTTCAGCACGTAATGAAACAACAAACAATCATCCTAAAATTTATGGTGGTTATAGAAATTTTGCTGAAGGAACAGCTTTTTTAAGAGAACGTTTGTTATCAATGGGTTATTTAAAATATACCCAAGGAAACTCTGAATGGGTTCGTAATGAAAAGCTCGGAATTCTAATTAGTTTTATGACGGGAAATGCATGTGTTGGATTGAAAGGACAAGTTCCGTCTAATACAGAGAGTTTGAGAACTGAAAAAGTTGCTCGAAACCGAAACCCTAAGGGAAGCATGTTTTCAAGAATCGCCAATGCTCAATTACATGGCGATATGCTAACAACGCACTCTACTACGGATACTTGGTGTTGGGTACTAATGTATTATATTGATTATAAAAATAAAATAATTAGAAGTGAGCTGTCATGTCCATCAAAACTCACTGAAAACGGTAAATTTTTTACAGAATACCATGAAAGAATTATTTTAAAAGAAATCAGTTTCGATCCCGAGTCTGAATTTGATACTATTCTTTCCCCTGCACCAACTCCCGCGCCAATTGATTTTGAAATCAAGCGCAAGAATGCTTAAGAGGCAATACTATGTTCAATATGGGTCGTTTCGATCTCGCTCGTCAACGCCGTGGTTTGACTAAGAGAGAATTGGCTCATCGATTAGAAGTAACCGATAGAACTGTTTCAAATTGGTACAACAACCAAGAAGTTGATGAAAAAATTTTAGAAAAAGCTGCTGAAATTCTTGATTTTCCAATCAACTTCTTTTACGGACGTGAAGTAGAAAAGATTCAAGTTGAATCTGTAAGCTTCAGGGCCCTCACTAAGATGACAGCTAGAAAAAGGGATATGGCAATTAGCCAAACTATTTTAGCTGAAATGATTAGTGATTGGATTGATCAAAACTTTGAATTGCCACTTCCTAACGTACCTGATTTACATGAATTAAGAAGTGATTTTTCAACTGCGACTATTGGTTCATTGGATGAGGCCGACGAAAATGATGTTAGATATTATCTTGAATATTCTTATCCTGAGGCATGTGCTGATACAGTAAGAAAAGCTTGGGGATTAGGCGAACAACCTATTCCCAATCTGATTGCACTTTTGGAATCTAAAGGTATTCGTGTTTTCTCTCTCACTGATGAAGCACAAGATGTAGATGCTTGTTGTAGATGGACAAGTGGCCGTCCTTTTATTTTTTTAAATACTTCCAGAACTGCTGAAAGGTGTAGATTTGACTTAGCTCACGAGCTAGGCCATTTAGTTATGCACAAACATGGGATAATTGAAGGAATTCACGTAGAACAAGAAGCAAATGCTTTTGCTTCTGCATTTCTAATGCCACGCAGAAGCTTACTAGCACATCCTTTACGGATTCCATCCTTAAAAAGTATTTTGTCCAAAAAAGAAATATGGCAAGTTTCTGCTGCTGCTTTAACCTATCGTTATAATAAGTTGGGGATTATTACTGACTGGAATGCCACAAGTATCTATAAACAATTAGCCCAAAGAGGACGAAATAATGAGCCTAATCCCATCCCTCATGAATCATCTCTTTTGTTAGATAAAGTGTTCCAAGCTTTAGCCCAAGAAAACTTTGATTTATCTAAACTGACAAATGATTTATGTCTCAATCTAGTAGAGGTTAATAATCTTACTTTCAACTTAATCTCTAAATACCAAAATTTAGAGGCATTACGGCGTCGAAGTGAGTTAACAGTTTTGGATTAAAACAAATTTAAAAGAGAACATTTAAAGTTCTCTTTTTTTTCTTTAAGTACATGCTAGTTTCTGTAGGATTGAAACATTTGTACAGCCAAAATAAGCAATCAGGCTAGTTAGTAGTCCAAGCATTCGATAACTGCTCAGCCTGCTTCATGACCAGCTCAATCGCCTCAGCCGCTTTATCTGGTGGGTACTTCCAACGCTGCAAGGTACGACGAACCAAAATTTTCAGCTGAGCACGAACACTATCCCGAACCTGCCAGTCCACAGTTGTTGATTTCCGTAGCTTCTCTGTAATTTCACGTGCAATCTGCTTAAGCGTATCGTCCCCAAGCTCTCTGACCGCACTTTCATTATTCGCTAAGGCATCATAGAAAGCGATTTCATCTGGATTCAAACCAAGTGCAGCTTCACGCTGCATTTCTGCCTGAAACTCTTTCGCCATTTGAATGAGTTCTTCAATAACCTGAGAAGTTTCAATTGCTCGGTTATTGTATTTTTTCAAGGTTTCCTGCAAACGGTCAGAGAAGCGTTTTTCCTGTACCACATTGTTTCGCGTTTTTGACTTAATACCATCATTCAATAACTTTTCCAGCAATTCAACTGCCAAGTTACGGTATGGCATTTGTCGTACATCTTCCAAAAATTCATCCGATAGCAAACCAATATTCGGTTTATCTAAACCACACATCGCAAAGACATCTGTTACCCCATCAGCAATGACAGCATTATCCAGAATCTGTTTTAGCGTACTGTCCTTTTCAGCTTGCGACAGTTTACGATCCACAGAGGTATGCTTGCTAATGACTGCTTTAATGGCTGAGTAAAAGGCAATTTCTTTATGCAAGTTCTTTGCTTCATCCAAAGTACTGCATAAAGAGAAAGCTTTATTAATTGCCAAAACTAAATCAAGGAAACGCTTTTTACCATCTTTCAAGCTCAGCACATAGTTAGCTACGGGAATAATGAGTTTATGTGCTTGGGTTTCATAAGCACTTATATCCATGCCTACCTGTTCATTGGTTTTGGCAAACATTCCCCTTATCGCATCCATCTTTTCAGCAAGAACCGCATACGCTTCTTCTGCACGTAAGGTCGGCTCTCCTTTACCTTTAGCATCGGTATAGGTTTTTAAAGCCTGCTTCAATTCATTGGCAATGCCGATATAGTCAACAACTAGTCCACCTTGCTTATCTTTAAAGACTCGGTTCACGCGTGCAATGGCCTGCATGAGGTTGTGACCTTTCATTGGTTTGTCGATATACATGGTATGCGTACAAGGCGCATCAAAACCTGTGAGCCACATATCGCGCACGATCACTAACTGCAAAGGATCTTTGACATCCTTAAAGCGTTTCTCAAGACGCTTTTTAACCTGCTTGTTGTGAATGTGCGGTTGTAGCAAAGGCTTGTCTGAGGCTGACCCCGTCATGACTACTTTAATTTTTCCCTTTTCAGGGTCAGGATCATGCCAGTCTGGACGTAAGACAACAATCTCATTGTAGAGATGAACACAGATCTCACGACTCATGCTGACAATCATGCCTTTACCCGCAGTAGCTTCGGTACGGGCTTCAAAGTGTGCGACTAAATCCGCAGCAATCTGTTTCAGGCGTGGTGTGGCACCCACCAGTTTTTCTAGTCGGCTCCACTCACTCTTGGTCTTTTCTCGGTTACCAACATCTTCTTCATCTTCTACAACTTCATCGACTTGATCAGATAACTCTTCAATTTCAGCCTGATTGATATCCAGCTTTGCCAAACGTGATTCGTAGTAGATCGGAACGGTTGCACCATCATCGACGGCATCCTGAATGTCATAGATGGAAACATAATCACCAAAGACAGCTCGGGTGTCTTTATCTTCACTCGAAATAGGGGTTCCAGTAAAGCCAATAAAAGCAGCATTCTTTAAAGCATCGCGCATGTGCTTGGCATAGCCGAACTTGTACGTACCATCGTTACCTAGTTTTGCTTTCAGACCATATTGGCTACGATGTGCTTCATCCGACATGACCACAATATTGTGGCGACCATTCAGTAATGGATGCTCACTCTCACCTTCCAGTAATGCAAACTTTTGTACCGTGGTAAAAATAATCCCGCCAGACTCACGCTCGGCTAAAAGCTGTCTCAGCTCATCGCGGTTATTGGCTTGTACTGGAGTTTGTTTTAACAGTTCTTGAGCATTGCTAAAGGTTTCAAAGAGCTGTCCATCCAAGTCATTACGATCGGTCACGATCAACAAGGTTGGGTTGTGCATGGCAGGCTGCTGTAATAGCTTGCCTGCATAACAGCACATCGAGATACTTTTACCCGAACCTTGGGTATGCCAAACAACACCTGCTTTTTTATCTCCAGTTGGATTGGCTGCTGCAATGGTGGCTTGTACTGCTTCCCTGACCGCATGGAACTGATGATAGCCTGCGATTTTCTTAATGGTCTTTTCGCCATCTGTTTCAAACAAAACAAAGAAGCGGATGTAATCCAGAAACAATTCTCGGTCAAAGAAGCCTCGAATAACAGTTTCAAGCTCCCACTCTAAAACCGGCTTATCATCTTCATTCTTAATGGTACGCCACGGTAAAAAGCGTTCCTGATTCGCCGTAAATGAACCCACGCGGGCTGTAACACCATCACTGACCACCAAAGCTTCATTAAAGACAAAGAGGTCAGAGATTTCTTCTTTGTAGGTTTGCAGCTGGTTAAAGGCATCCCAGATATCCGCATTTTCATCGGTTGGGCTTTTTAGCTCCAATACTGCAAAGGGAATACCATTAATAAAGCAAATGATGTCAGGGCGTCGTGGCTGCTTCCGACCTATAATGGTAAATTGATTGACCGCAACAAAACGGTTTTGCTGCACATGGTTGAAGTCCACCAAGAAGGCATGGTCATGTACCCAGTCATCCTGTTTCTTATATGTGACAGGTACACCTTCCAATAACATACGGTGGAAGGCACGGTTATTGGTCACCAAGTCCAGACTTTCAGGTTTGCTCAGTTTCAGTAAAACTTGTTCAAAACAGCTCGCAGGAAGGTGCGGATTCAAGCGTTCAAAAGCGGCCTGAACGTCAGCTTCCAATAAAATCTGTTTATAGTCTTTGCGTAGGGGATTACTGCTGTCGGGTGCAATATCAATACCATGAACGACTTCCCAACCATTTTCAGTGAACCAATCAAGACAAAGATTTTCAAGTTGTGTTTCGTTCATGGTTTGTTTAATCCTTTCTTATAACTTATTTCTACTAGAAGCCTTATAATTTTCTGCTTGACCATCAATTAACTCTAAACGATAGCGACGTCGATCTAATACCTCTAAAAAACCCATTTCATATCCACTTTTAACGAATATTTTACCATTTTGAATATCTAAAGAAACGCCAGTATGTCTGCACAATAGCTCTAAACGTCCTTGATTAATATTTTGGGTTTCAGCCTGAGACTTAATCGATGCAATATATCTAGCAGCACGAGGTCGCTGTTCCGCATATGTCTGTAAACTTGTAAAATCAACATATGTAAGATCAGCTGCAATTGATGCAATATTCATTGGAACAGCTTGTAATATTGCTTCTTGTAACTTTCCAGCAAACTCAAATGCACTTGGTCTGATCATGTAAATATTAGTATTATCAATTAGAAGATCAAAATCTGTATCCAATTTAAATATTTTATCCTCTACTATTTTCAAACTATCATCACAAATCCTAACTAATTTATTTTTCAAAACACCCTTAAACTGGATTGCTCTACGTAAAGCAGTCAATTTTTTACCTGACTGATCAGTGAATCTAGCAAAATAGCAAAATATCTCTGTTGTATTATCGAGAGCATGGGAATTTATTGTTATATTTGTTGCCTCATGCAAGCCTTTCATTGTTTGAGCTAATTCATTGGATAAAGGTAAATATAAATATTCAATCCCAGCATGTTTTTCAGATGGCTGATAAATATTAAGATTTGAACTATGATTCTGCATTATATCTAAAGTATTAGAGACCATTTCTAGTAATGCAGTTTGTACAGTAATATCTATCGGTACTACTTCAAAACATTGTTGATTATTAGGTTCAACTTCTCTGCCTACACCAAATTCAATACACGTTACATTATTTAAATCAAAATCCAGCGCCACAATTATATCTCCAGAAAAACTGTATTACTTAACCGATAAGCTATTATCGAGTCCCCTTTTGAAACTATAGCTCTCTTTGTTATCAATACTTGAGGAACTTTCCCACTTACAGAATTATTATCGTCTATTGGACAAATTGTAAAAATTCGATAGCCCACGATTGCAAAAATTATATTCATGTAATGTAAGTTCAAATGTAAAAATAAAAAAAGCACAAAAAACAAAGCTACTACAGTTGTCCAAACATCTCGCATACTTTCCATATCGACAGAGTAGAATGGTAACAAAGTTGCAAACAGATAGACCAAAATATGATCCTTATGATCGTCCGCTGTCCCAACGGAAATTGTCCGCTTATCATTGTTCTTCTTAGCTACTGAAATTCTACGCAATAAAAAGAAATTTGGAATAATAACAAATAAAGCACAAATAGATATTAGATATAAATCTGTAACTTTGTCATTTCCCCTTAGTGCCCATAGAATAAATAATGGTGAAAAACTACTTAACACCATCATTACACGTATGAATCCTAGAGTTTCAATTCTACTATTTATCATCTTTAAACCTCACTAATTAGGTTAAAACCTCCAACTCACCCGACAACAATTTTGGCAATAAAGTATCTCTGACATCAATTAAGGATTTTGTATTAAAGCTATTCAACTTAATACGTTGATCATACTTATTTATTGTTTTAGCAAATAAATCTATCAACTCATTTATTGGCTCAATAAATGAAATATTTTTTAGATCATTCTGGTTAATTGAACCAAATACTGTACCTTCCCCATTAAACACATCAAACTTACTTTGTAGGGCTTTTAAACAATAATACGAATAAGAAAAGCTACCGCTTCTGTGACTTAATGCAGATAAACCACGCCCTATACAACACTCTTCCATTGCAACATTCATATCACCTACTGGCGCACGAACACTCATTAAAATGTCATTCTCTTTTGCAACTCTTTTAGGATCGGTGGTATACAATCTAGGAGTTGGATAACGCCAACCAAATTCAGCTCGCCCTTGAAAAAATAATTTTCCATGTTTATTTCCATTATAAGTATCACCTTTTGGTGACTGCCCCATAACAACATTAAATCTTTCACCAATAGTCGAAACCTCCCACCCATTCGGCACTTCCCCTAATTCACTCTCCACCAACTCATCTGGAAACAGTGCAGCAGTCACTTGTAACTCTGCAAAATCTTCTTTTGCCATTTGCTGAAGCTCTACTTCGCTTTTACCACTAATGACACACATCGCAGCAAGCTCAGAATCTTTTCCTTCTTGCTTAGCTGCAATTTTGGCACGGACAGGGTCAAAGGCGATAAACCAGCTTTTAAAAATAGCTTGAGCGATAGATTCTAAGGTTTCGTTGATTTGGTTATTTAGTTCAATTTTTAAATCAATTTTTTTTAAAATATTACCAATCTTAACTTGAACTTCTTTAGATGGGATATCGAACTCTCTAACATAAACAGCTGCTCGAGTAGTTGAAGGTATTGGTGAGCCATCATCAATTTCACCAAGTTTGTGATATTTTATAGCATAGTAAAGCCAATTTAGATCAAGATCAGTCTTTGGTACAACATAATACGCAGTATCAATCACATAAAAATCTTTCTCTGAAAATTTTACTCCTCGATATGCTCCTTTCCTACCCAGAATAATTCCCGGCCCTTTGCATAAAGGCTTATCAGTCCAACCTATTGGCCCATTACTTCCAAAAACCTGATATTTTCCATTAGAATTTCGATAGCCTTTTAAACTTTTCCCATACTCTAATGAAATCTCATCTCCCCAAGTTGATGTACGATATGAATTCACTTTTGAGCTCCTTGCATTATCAGCTCTAAACCCTTTTTAATGGCCCAATAACCACGTGTTCCACCGACACGTTCAAGCCAACCCGCATCTTTTAAGTGGTTTAGATGCTTTTTCACTGCTGACTCATTAATACCAAGTTGCTCCGCCATGTAGCGATAGGAAACTTTCGGGTTCTGTTGAATTAAAACTAAAATCTCTTTTTGACGATCTGTCAACATAGTTTCTTGGATTGAGCCACCTATTGAGCCACCCATTGAGCCACCTATTTGCTCAGTCGAAGGGCGGTAAAACTCCCAATCGACAAAATCACCTTGTGCTTTCAGTTGAGGTTCAACATTGCCTGCCTGTAAACAAAGATCTTTGATCCGGGCAATCCCACTGCCCCACTGCTCGATATAACCCAGCTCTTTAAACACACGAGCCAAGACACGATTACGGATCTCGGAACGACCTTGCGCCAAATCCTCTTCAGTCAGACCATTGGGCAAGCCACCCGGCGATACAATATTCAGGATGTCATCATAGATGCCGACCTTAATATCACGCCCTGCATTACTATAGTCACGATGCAATACCGCATTGACCAATGCTTCACGAATTGCAGGAATTGGAATTTCAAAACTTTCGGTACGCTGTAACCCTAAAATTTCAACCCGTAGATGCAGATGATTTTTGATGAATTGTTCGGTCTGCTTCAGCTGGCTAAACAGGTCTCCACGGTATTCTTTCTTGTCCAGAAACACCGTCATGGTAGTGCCTTTAAAACGGCTGCATTTAATCTCAACCTGCTCATAAAGCCCCAGTAAAATCAACAAGCCATGACTTGGGTAGTCCTGTCCGTTCTGCTGAATGACCAACTTGAGATTCCGCATCTTCTGCAAAGATAGTTCTTTGCCCACCTCAGCAAAGGCTTGCCGTAAAGGCTGTAAATCTATGTCATCTAAACTGTATTGTGGATTCGGCTGTTCATCAAAGGTCCGATTTAAGCGTTGTAGCTCAAGTTGCTGAATATATTCAGGCGATGCAACACGATTGCTTGCACCTAAACGGATATACGTTCCCAGTGCCTTGCCTTGCGGCTTGAGATAATAAGGCAATAATGAACCACGGCTGACTTCAATCACCAGTAACTCAATGCCTTGGATATTTTCAATATAAATATAAGGCAAAATGTTCGGTATACAGAGTTCATTGATCATCGAAGTGATCTGATCTTGCAGCTCAAAAATATCTCCTTGGATACCTATGAGCTGGCGATCATCACTCACACCAACCACCAATTTACCGCCACTGGTATTGGCAAAAGCAATCAGGGTCTTTGCAACCTGTTGCCCTTTCGGTAACTGCTCTTTAAATTCCAGAGTTTGACTTTCACCCTTCTGAATTTGCAGTAATAAAGACTGATCAGAACTCATAGCCCAAACCCTTTAAGTTCTTTTTAATCTCACTTTCCAAAACAGCACTTTCAGAAAATTGCTCTTTTAGTTGGGCAGTCAAACGTAGCATTTTTTCAGTGAATGGCTCGCCATCATCTTCCTGCTCTACTGCACCAACATAACGTCCCGGAGTCAGTACGTAGTCGTGCTTCTGAATATGTTTGAGCTCAGCAGAGAAACAGAAACCTTTCTCATCCTGATACGCTTTGCCTTCAAAATTTTCGCCTTGTTGCCAAGCATGTAAAGCATTGGTGATTTTGGCGATATCAGCATCGGTAAAGTCACGCAGTACGCGATCTTTCATATAGCCCAAATTGCGTGCATCGATGAACAGAGTCTTGCCTTCACGATTGGCTTTCTTTTTATCTAAAGACAAACCGTTCTTTTTGTCCTTGGTTAGAAACCAGATACAGGCTGGAATTTGCGTGTTGGTAAATAGTTGTCCCGGTAATGCAACAATACATTCCACCAGATCCGCTTCGATCAAGTTTTTACGGATCTCACCTTCATTGTTGGTATTGGAACTCATCGAGCCATTGGCAAGTAACAATGCCATACTGCCTGTAGGTGATAGATGGTGCAGCATGTGCTGCATCCAAGCAAAGTTGGCATTGCCTTGTGGCGGTGTACCATATTTCCAGCGCACATCACTTTCTAGAGAAGCATGCCACCAGTCCTTGATGTTAAAAGGTGGGTTAGCCATGACAAAATCGGCACGCAAGTCTGGATGCTGATCATCTAGAAAGCTGTCAGCATTTTTCTTACCGAAATTAAAATCAATCCCGCGAATCGCCATGTTCATGGCTGCTAATTTCCATGTGGTCGGGTTGCTTTCCTGACCATAGATAGAGATATGCTTTTTCTGCTCAGAAGCTTTGTAGTGCTTTTCCTGTGCGTGTTGTTCAATAAACTTTTCACTGGATACAAAGAATCCGCCTGAACCCATTGCTGGGTCATATACTCGACCTTTATAAGGCTGCAACATTTCAACGATTAAAGTTACAATGCTTTTAGGCGTGTAGTACTGTCCACCCTGCTTGCCTTCAGCCAAAGCAAACTGTCCTAAAAAATATTCGTAGACATGTCCAAGAATATCTTTACTGTGCAGACTGAGTTTTTCACCATTATATTCAGGCTTGGTAAAACTGGTGTCAGAGAAGGTATTGATCAGATCAAGTAGCTTGTCATTGTCCAGCTGGTACTGACCAATGCGATTCAGGATACCTTTAAGCTTTGGATTGGCTTTTTCAATTTCATCTAAAGCATTGTCAATCAGCCATGATACTGAACGCAGTTTGACATCTGTACCTTGTTCATCCTGCCAAATGATTGAGCCAATTGGTAAAGCGGCTGCATCACGGATATTTGACCAGCGGCCTGCTTTTGGCACCCAAAACACGTTTTTTTCTTGGTAGTAATCCAGTATTTCTAGTTCGTCAGCAATAGCCTGTTGGTATTCTTCTTCGCTGTCGTACTGATCACGTGGCATGTAATAGATATTGTGGTCTTCTTGTTGAGCAAATAAATCCTTGAGTTCAGACTGACGTTCATCGAAAGCATCGGAGACGTACTTTAAGAAAATCAATCCTAAAACAATATGCTTGTAGTTAGCGGCATCCAGACTGCTGCGTAATTTATCGGCGGCTTTCCAAAGCTTGTCATCTAAGTCATTTAGAAATTTTTGTTCCAATGAATTCATTTTATTTCCTCAATCCAAGATCAACCGCTTTGGTTTTATACTTAATGTTAAACAATGTTGCTAAGTTAGCATATCTACGACCTATTAAAAGTCATGCACTTAACAAAAAAATAAAGATTAATTAAACCTTGTCATTTTAACGGGATAACTATAGATAAAATAGTACTTTGACAACTCCCACGACTAATACTGTCGTAAAAAAAGAGCAACCTAAAAAGCTGCTCTTTTCCAACCAATCGATTAGTTGACTGGTCTGACTGATTGCTGCAATCCCTGCTGAATATTCTGCACAAACTCTTCAGGCGAAGCTTGTTGCTCCACCGCCCAGTTCTGTTCTTGTTCAGGGTAGTATTCCTCCAGCACGTCTAAACCTTCCCCATCATTCATCTCAAAATTGGCATTGGCAAAACCTTGCCGTGCCACAAAATCCACTGCTTCCTGATAAAACCCTGCTTCCTTACTCTGCTGATCAATTTCCTTGGCTGTACGAATCGCCTCATTCAAACTCACTCCATCCTTTAAGGTTAGATCTACGTAATACACTGGCTGACGATAACTCTGCGTGGTCGATTTCCCACGTAATGTCAGTTGCAATGGTAAACAAGACAACAATCCGCCTGAAGCCGCGTTGTAGTAAGACAACCGAGCTGCCAAAGTCCGGATACTGTTAAAGCCTGTAGTTCTAAAGATAAATGTCCCTAGCTCATCTGCATCATCTAAATTGACATGTAATCGACCATAGGGTTTGCAATGTCCTCCCTGAGCCAATGGACACAAATCGGGTGATGGGCATGGATATTGCTCGACCCCTTGGTTGGTCAGCCTTCGACAGGTTTGTCCATCCCCAACACAAACTGGGCGACCTGTCTGGCGATCAAACAAGCTGTACTCTGCTCTGAGATTCAATTCAGGATCATTAAAAATCATCCGTACGGGTATGGTTCTGAGTTTTTGACTGGCAGCTTTAGCTCGAAGTTGCTCATCTAAGGGATGTTTGACCCAACCTTCCTTATTCTGGATTTGGCTGGTAATAGTAAATTGATCATCTTTTTCAGGCAGACGCTTGCCATTCTTTTCAATGATGCGACCAATGCTGATACGCCCCAAAATAGGTGGCGTGATTGCTAAACCTTTAATCATAGTGATGTCCTCTATTGATTTATTTTTGAAAGTTGAAATGTCAAAATAAAAATCCCATGCACTCAGGCATGGGATCTTGGTTTGGTTTTTAAGTGGAATACTTAGGCTAAAGCGACAGGTCTTAATCGGTATAGATTTGAAAGCGCCGTGTACCTGCTTTGTTTTGGGGAAATTGTTGTAACATTTCAGGATGGAGTTTCAGTAGAGCTTTACTATCCAAACTAACCGAGTCCTTGGCTTTCTTCCATGTCACCGATCCTGCTTGAAAGGTCGCTCGTTCCGCCTGTTTCATTAAGGCTTGTATTTGATGTTTAATTTGATCAAATGACTGCTGTTGAACATCAATTTCTTGCTTGGTTTTAAGCAGTTTATTAAACAGTAGATTTGCCGTGTCATCCTGACTGAGGTCTTCCACAGTCAATGGAACATGCTCAGGATAAAGTTGTTGTAAGGCTTTGGCTGCGGACTCACTGGCATCGACAGATGGAGGTACATCCTTTTTCACACAATCCCAGAAATAACGTTCAGCATTGATGATGTGTTCTATCACCGATTCAGAACGAGTGACTTTATAAATCTTGGTTTCATGACCACACAAGAGAACACAGACATGTGCTGCCTGTTTTCCTGTCACAGCCAATTGATGCTGTACTTGGCAAAGCACGTATAAAGGCACGCCATCACGCCACAACTTTGCACCGTACTCACCTGCGGTTTTACATTCCAAAATTTGGACGTCATCACTACCCACCACGGCATAATCCAGATTAGCCAACATAAAAAACTTATCCGGATCAGGATGCTGCAATACAGCATTGACCCGTCTAACCTTATGATTGGTGTGCATACTGTAGTATTCCGCCACCAGTGGCTCTAACTGCTTCCCCCAATATAAAGGTGCAACGCCTTTACTCTCGTCTTCAAGGTTCTGCTGTACACGTCCGGTCTTAGTCAGCCATAGTTCTAACATCGACATATAGGGATTCAGTCCACAGGCGGTTGCGGCATCACTGCTGCCAATGCCTTGTTTACGGACTTCTAGCCATTCTTGGTACTGCATATTTTTGGTATTGGCTAAACGCTTGGCTGTAACTGTTCTTTTAGCTACCGTATTCGATTTATTCATCTCATTCGGAATTGGGAGATGAGAGAGTTGATGGGTATTCATCTGTGCAATCTGATTCATGGTCTTATCCTTATAAATGGCTGAGGCTGTAAAAATTTGCGGCATAAAAAAAACCACATCCGAAGATGTGGCAAAAGGGGTCTGAAAAAACTACGTAATAATAAAGTTGCTATGTTGTTCAATATAAGCTCAAAGCTTAGATTAAATGACCATTGTTAATGCTTGCTCTAAACCACGTTGTTTCAAATTTGCACCTGCTCCAAACCACGCTGAATCAAGACGGTGATCAGTACTCATGGCACGACGTTCATGGTCGGCAAACTCGGTGATGGAGCAGAGTAAGCCATAAGCAGTATCTTTAGCAGAAGAAAGCGTTGCACCTCGACCTTGACCGTTAAACATAATCATAGCTTTACTCATAGCACGTCCATTCGGCTCAGACTTTTCTTTCGTTGGATTTGGATTGGCAACATTACGATAGAACTGAATGATGTTCTCCTCCTGATCGGTAACACTCATGCTGGTATTATTAAACACTGCATCAAAGAAAGCCGCTGCTTCACCTTGAGTCACTTTACGTTGACTGAGTTGTTTCATCTCATACATGTGCTCATCCCATGCACGAACCGAGACACCCAATTGTTGTTTGACTTTATCCGCATCAAACTTCGTACTGTGTGGCACTTTAACTACACCAGCACTGCCACTCTGTCCACGCAAAGCGATGGCTAAAGTGTTATTACATACGACGCGGATATTAGTGAATTGTGCCGTGGTGGCAAGGCTTCCGTCACAGGCGGTTGCCAATAAAATATAGCCATTACTAACATCTTTGCCTTTAAGTGCTGTGCTTTGTCCTGTTCGTGCAAGTGCCCAGAACTTCTTGCCACCTTTCAGCACACCTGCGGTTTCTAATTCAAAGCCTGATTGTTCAGTCAGATCACGGTAAAACTCTAAAATCTGTTTGGGTTGAACTTCCTGATAGCGTTGACTGACCACGGATAAAGGTGCATGGGTATCTGAACGATACAGCACGCGCTGTTCCTCATAAGGCATGATGATGCTTTGCCCTCGTTCATTTTGTGCCATATAGCTGACATTGGAGGATTCGATACGCCAGTCCATACCTGCCTGCTGTGCCCAGACTTCAATCGGTTGATTTTGTGTCAATTGATTGCCTAAACCATGCCAAGGGGTTTGTCCCACGTAAGCCATGTTGTCGATTAAATGTGCCATAGGAATATCCTTTTTAGCTTTGAACTAAATGTGTTCAAATTTCAATTTTGTGTATAAAAAAAGGCTTGCTGAAGGAGCAAGCCAAAGTGTTTAAAACTCAAATTTGATTTAAGTTTGTTGCTTCATATAGATGTTATATATCTGAATTTATTTGCATCGCATGAAATTCAAACACTTTTCAAATCCCTCAATTGACTAAAACCTTGCTCACCTTTATCCTTGACTTACTGACCTACATTGTCAGTCGGTTTTAGCAGACCGTTTCCTAAGCTCATTAAAAGATCCCATCTTTTGGTGTGAGTACTCGTGCTCCCTCTGCGGTAGAACGGGAGGGGGACACCTTCGGGTGTGCTGATTCTTAGGTTCAGTCTGCTAACCCTCTTTCGTTCTGCCACCAATTATTTAGCAGTAATCGGCAGAACTTCTTTACCTAAGGAGTAGTCGATCATGACTCAGCATTATTTATCTGTATTATTCCCCCTAAAGCCTGTCTGGGCCATTCCCTTGCCTTAGGCATAATTCATCGTTTTTAATTCAGCAGACATTCCATCTAAAGACTGATTCGTCCTTTGGATAGGACAGCTATGTCTTTTTTATACTGTCCTGCTGTAGCAATGAACCTTTTCACAATAAGCAAAAACAATAATTTCGGGGGAATAATGAAAATTCCAGCGTCAATTCTAATCATCAGTTGCGCACTACTCTCCATGGGTTGTGCCAGTAAAACTGAGCGTGAATTTCTTGGGGGCTGTCAGTCCACAGGAATGGATCGTTCGGTGTGTAAGTGTGTCTATAAAAAGCTTGAAGACAAATATGGAGAGGAGCGTTTTAAAAGCAATCTTTACACCCTAAGTCAGACTGAATCATTTCAAAATGACATGGTACAAAGCAGTCTTCAATGTATTCAGGAATAACTCATGCGTGTGATTGCAAGCATTATTGCGGTAATCGTGATTGTGGCATTTCTAGGCTTACCGTTTATAGGTTTTATGATTTTACTCGGTCTATTCATGTTGCTGGTTAATTTTGCTGTAGGTGGGGATAAAAAATGAATTCAAATATTAAAACAGCTTTAGTAAGTATCTATCTGGTAATCGGCTTGTTGTTTGCGCTCTACCAACACTTTTGGGGGCAGTACAGCTATAAGCCTTTTATGTTCAATGTCGGTCAAGGACTGGTTTGGCCAGCAATGCTGTTTCCATCGGTGGGTAAATTAATTGGTGGAATCCTGATTATTTTATTTATTGGTGCATTAACACTGCGTTCTAAATAATTCGTTTTACTCAAACTATATGGATAATCACAATGATCAAAAGAAAATTAAGTTGTTCTATCATACTAACAGGCTTATTGCTCAGTAGCTCTGTATTTGCTCAACAGTGCGGTGATAACCAACCGTCTACAGCACCGAATAGCCGTTATCAGATTTTAAATTCAGGTCAGGAAGTGAAAGATCTCAAAACTGGTTTAATTTGGCAACGTTGTTTGGTCGGTGAGCAATGGAATGGCAGAGCTTGTACAGGTGAAATTCAAAAGTTTTCAAATGCAGATGCTCATACTTATGTTGCTCAACATGCAAAGGGCTGGCGCGTACCAAGCATCAATGAGCTATTAACGCTCCATAGTGGATGCTGGCAGTTAGCGATCAACACCAATGCTTTTCCACCTAATCCTGCGCGCTATGATAAATATGATACGTTAAGAAGCAGTACTAAATTTGCCCCAACCCCACATGAAGCTAAAACATTGAAAGACTTTAAATATGACAAAATGGAATGGTATTGGGCATTTGAAACTGCTTATGGGGAAAAGAATTATTTGTCATATGACTTGCCGATGCGTTTAATACGTAGGTGATTTATTTCAGAACAATCTTTTAAATCACAGCCCAAGCGAAATAGGTTCTTTTATTGATGAGAAACTTAACGCTTTGTTCTAAATAGTTTAGGTAATTAGATTCAAGGAAAGACAGATGAAAAAATTAATGATTACCCCTTTATTAGCAATATCAACCTTTGCAACCGCTGGCATGCCTTCACTTACATTTGAAGGCAAAAAAATAACGGTGGAAGATACTCGGGCCTCTTTAATTAAAAAACTGGGTAAGCCCACAAGTGGAGATGTAAGCTATAGCTATTGGGAAAAACCAAACTACTCAATCAGTGCAAGCTATGACCAATATGGTCTAAAAAATTTCGGCATTAGCCAGCTTCGCACTACTCCATCAGCAAATTTTATTCAGGTTCATAACACAAAATTTTATCTCGGGAAAAACACTTTAAAATCAGTAGTGGCTCAGTTAAAGCGCGGCTGTTTTGATGTATTAGACACTAAATTTAATTCAAATTATTCATTCATTGTCCGTGATGGCGCGGAAGGTGAAATCAACGTTGGATTAACGGCGGAGTATGTAAACAACAGTAAGACTGCTTCTTTGAATAAACCGATTCATGGCATTGTATTAAGTTACGATGAGCTTGATACCAGTGAAGGTTGTAATTACTAACTTAATCAAAAAAATAAGGGAAAGTTCAAAGTCTTCCCTTATTTTCAAATTTTAATACATTAAGCTAACTTATTGCCTTAACACTTTACCTACGCTCACCATATAGCATTTGCTCAAACTTAAGTGCCATATCATTTCTCCCTTAGATCATCAGTTAAAATTTCGTTGACAGTTATGACAATGGAAATAGCTAACTGGCTGTTGTTGTCTTGGGGGTTGGATAAAACTATCAATCAAACCGCCAATCACTGCACCTGCAAGCCCACCCAATAATGGAGAAAGTGGTGTAGGGAAGCTTTTGGAAATGGTTGCACCAATTCCAGCACCAGCTACAGAGGAAAAACTGTTACCACCTGAAGGTTGTGTTGTTTCACGGCTCACGTTTTCAGAATAGCAATAAGGACATGTAATATTCATAAGATATACCTCTAGAAATGAAAAAGGCTTACCGTCTGATAAGCCTTTGAATGCGTAAATAAACATTCACTGTTCATGTAGATGATGTATATCTGAAATTATTTGCAATCCACGATTCTTCCCTACCCAGACTATCTACCCCGCAATTGCCCTTTACTAAACTCTCTCATATCGGGCAATTTTCCTCTTAGATACTGATCATCCTTTTCAGGTCTAGCCAAATAACTGATAGTCGCCTGTGCATGATTAACTTTGTTCTGATCCTCTCGTGGAATCATACCAATGCCTAATGTACCTTCCTGTTTATAGCGCTGCTTATGTTTACTCTGATTACAGTTGTAAAACTCACCCTCTCCATTGGTAATCTTCTCTTGCCA
This sequence comes from Acinetobacter sp. ANC 4973, assembly GCF_002135275.1. Classification (NCBI taxonomy): domain Bacteria; kingdom Pseudomonadati; phylum Pseudomonadota; class Gammaproteobacteria; order Moraxellales; family Moraxellaceae; genus Acinetobacter; species Acinetobacter sp. ANC 4973. The sequence goes on along the minus strand of NZ_NEGM01000009.1, from coordinate 3,715 downwards.
TAACTCCCCAATCTCCTGTCCTAAATAACCATCATTACGATGAAGAGAGCCGTTATAAATGATGAGCAAATGACAGTGATAGCCTCTAGATTTACCCCCTTGTTCAAGGCGATAGGCATAGCCGACTTGATCTTTAAAGATGGTGTCTTTGTTCTGTACCCGACTGATCAGTTTTTCAATATTTTGATTAAACTGTTTCATACTTGGATGTTTTTCAGAGGAGTAGTGTAAATCCACACGCACCAATAGGAGCTTACGATGTCGCTCTACAAGCGCTGCAAAGTATTCTTCTAAGTTTCCCTGATTACGTCGATTGTTCCGTTTAAAGCCTTGAATAAACTTTTTCTGTGCTTCCTTAATTTCAGACTGAAACTCTTGAAATACAGCACGGTTATTAAAAATTTCTTCATCCCTGAGTCTGATCTTTTCAGGCAGCAAATCAAAGTAAGCCTGAATCAGGGGAATGTATTCCCTGTATGAGTGATAGATAGCTCTGGCTTCATGCATCAGTTCTGCATGATCAGATTTAAAGTTTATCCAATGATATGTTTTCTGAATCACTGCCTTCATCAGGTTTTCAATAGCGAGTAAGGTTTGTGGTTCGTTCATTGATGTCTTCCTATGGTGATTAATTCCATAGGAGTGACTGATCTGTTTTTTTTAACTTTGAAGTGACTAGGTTATTTTTTTCAATAAAATACCTTCATCATTTTGAGGATGATGAAGGTTAGTAAGTTGTTTAAGTACTTAATAAATAATATATATTATCCTAGCAAGAATATATCAAACATAGACCGTAAGTATAGTAACTAAGCTACAATTTCTACTTCTATAGCAAATAGGGAAAATCTTAAGAATTCCCCTATTTTTATAGAGAATTGTGAAGCGTGAGTTAAGTGCAAAATTAGTACTTCATTTCGTCATTTTCTTTCGATAGATGTTCACTCAGTAATTGATTTTTTTCTGAAACTTTATCTTCATTTTGTTGAGATATCTCTATTTTCAGATTGATCAATACTACTTGGTTTATTCCACTGAAGGTTCAGCCTCTGGTAAGTTATCATTACCCTGTTGTGCTTCAGTTACCTTTTGGCCTTTCTTTATATTCGATGCACGCACCCTGCCTAAAATTAAACAATCCTTTCTAGGTAGATATTTAAGATCTTTATCTTCGACCAAAATCAGAGGGCAATAAGCATAAAATATCGAAATTTTTTCGATCAATTTATGCTGAATTTTTCGTCGCCCTTTATAGAGGGTAATATACTCATGATTTAATTGAGTCTCTGTTTTGACTACATTAGCAGAGATTGCCCTTAATTTTCTCTTCCTAAAAACATTAAATGGATTCGTTTTATCACCTTCTTTTTTATCTTCACCTTCTTTTTCTTTTTCACTAGATTTCTTAATTTGCTCATCTTTATTGATTACATAGTTTTCCCAATATTCAATCACAGCATTAATTAAAGATTTTGGGGCAATATCAATACTTTCATCAAACAAAAAAAACAGTGTTGCATCAATATAGTGATTTTTTTTGTTAGGAACATATGTCCCCACATGACCAAGTAACTTCAAACCTTCTGTGTGACGCCGTTTCAAATTTTCAATGTATTCTCTAAACATTTCATCAAAAACTTTTGCTGTAGCTTTTTCATTATCAAATTGATCACAGCTAAAAATCAACCTAACGATAACAACATTATTTTCAAGTATTTGTTTGATATAATTTTTTATTCTAATTTCCGTGTGTGCTGCTTTCTTGAAAAATACTCTTTCCTTTTTCAGAACTGGCAATAAGCGATCTTGCTTGTAGCTTTTTAAATCATTTTCAACAAAGTCCACCTCATCTATCTTATACCTAGAAAAAATATTCTTGAAGTTTTTAAGTAATGTGACTGCTTCAGTTTTTAACTTTGTGGGAAATAAAAGGTGATTTGAGTACTTAATCATTTGCGATACTAAAAGCACTTGCCTGATGGGTAGAGACAATTTGCTAAACGTGGGCTTTACTTCAAAATTTTTTTCAGCTTGCTTAGATGGAAATCCATGATACCAATCATCGTACATCAACCAAGTAATAAACTTTTCTGCTTGAATCAGTTTTTCGATATATTTCTCTGTCGAAATCCTTTCTTCAATATTTTTCCCTGTCTTGAGCAAACCCTCTACAATAGCTTCCTCCTGAATCTTAGATTTTATTTCTCCAGAAACAACCTTTAAACTAAAATGTTGCTGATACAAATACGTAATAATTTTTAAGCGATGCAAACCTTCTGAAGATATATCCGTCAAAGGGAAGTATTTTATTGATTTTTCAATAATTTCTGATGTTAGTAAATCTTCTAAATACTCTTTTTTCCCTTCCATCCTCAAATCAATCTGCAATCTGTCTGATCGTCTTGTTGGCTTTTTATCTACCGTATAGTTTTTTTCCTCGTAATACTCAAAATCATTTAAGAAAAGCGATCTTTGCAATACGATATTATCGAACTCTGTTACTTTATCTGTTTGTAATATAAAAACACTGGATAAGAAATACGTTAGGAACTTATCACGAAAATTTTCCTTTTGTTTATCAGTCCTTAATTCACCTATAAACTTTTCCGCTGGATATACCTTTTGGATCATTTCCTGCCGATTAATGACTTGTACGGCATAGCTTTCAACAGAACCAACTATTGAATGAACTTGTCGCTTGTAATAATCAAAAATATCTTGTGGGTTGCTATAGTTTTTTGTTTTATAGATTAATAGAAAGGAAAGCAAAACTCTTTTTCTATTAAGAATATGTGTATGATTCACCCTCATTAACACACCATCATCTTTCAAAACTACATAACTCAATCTATCTAAAAAACTTTTTAGATAGCTAGTAGACATGCTTTCCGAATCAGGTTCTAGTGATTTGAACTGACTTGGCAGAATAATATCAAATACACAAGTTCCAAATTTTCTCTTTTTTAAGTCATTATAGCTTTCCATCAAAAGTCTATAGATTTCATTTTGATCCTGAATATCACTTAAAGTTTCACTCTTGATTTTATATTGGGTAACAACTTCTGGCTCATGTTCAGATTTTATTTCTTCAAGTTGTTGAACTCTTTGTTGATATGCGTTGACAAAATCAAAGACTTTTTCAAGATTAACTTCTCTCTTACCTCCAAACTGTATTGACAAAATTTGATCAAACTTCTCTTGCTTTCGACACTCACGAACAAAGCCCAAAAAAAATGAAATACGGGAATCCCAATGAAAAAAATCATGAAAGTTTGCAAATGCAAAATTTAGTTTTGCATCATTAAAAAAAAGTAACTCTTGATAAAAATCGGTGATCTCTTGAATTTTCTTTTTATCCTTCGCCATTTTCGCATTTTCATAATCGGTACGTTTATAAAAAGAACCATTCTCAATTTTACCAAGCACCTTATGCACGTTTTCCAAAGTGACAATCGTCTCATGATAAATAGCCACATCTGTATTTTTTCGCAACGTATATTCATCAGGTACTTCTATAGAAAACTTCTCTTTTAAATAAGCAAACATCTGCTCAAAAAACTCATCATCATTTCCCCACCATAGTTTCATCACCATCACAATTCCTTGTTATATGCTTAAAAATATAAATTATTGATACTGTATATTTTAAAAAATTAACTGAAAGCCTTATTTAAAGATATATATAAAAAATTAATATAATTTCTATACCTTAAAT
>NZ_NEGM01000008.1:0-142145 GCF_002135275.1 Acinetobacter sp. ANC 4973 | reverse complement strand
ATGCTGAAGTGTTTGATCCAGAAACACACCGTTCTGTAGGTAAAGATACAGGGTTAACTAACCATGTTGAGCGCTTTAATGCCACACTGAGAAATCGCTTAGGACGTTTTACACGAAAAACTTTGAGCTTTTCAAAGAAGAAAGAGAATCACGAGGCTGTCTTACATCTATTTTTGTTGAAATATAATCAGGATATGAAAAATAGGTGGATAACACGTTAAATTTAAACACTACCAAATATTTTATGCTCTTTGCTGAGTATGTATAAAAATACGACATATAATTAAAAAATAAGCAATAAAAAATCCCCAACAGAATGTCGGGAATTTTTTATAAAATTTAGTTCTAAAAATCTGTATTAAGATATATTAAATTAAATAGAATTCGGGTTATCTATATAATTTTGAAAATTTTCCCGCTTAAGGTACTTTGAAAAAACATTTCGAAACTTGGCCGAATATCTTCACCATCAATGGTGATATGTTTTACATTAGAAGAAGATTGCGTATTAGCAAAATGCTTATCAACTGTTGCTTGAATAGCGTGTTTAACGCCAAATTGATCTTTCACACTGATACTTTGTTTAAGCATTAATATACCTTTAATAATATTGTAGTAGAGAAAATATATAAATTTAAATATTTGATATATATAATTATTATTTAAATAATTTTATGCTTTAACTTAAACAGTTGGTGTAAAGAAGTATAAAATGTACGACCATCTAAATTTAAATCAACCACAATGCCTGACTGAAGAAGAACTCTTTTTCCTACTTCAATTTTTTTTAAACCTTGACGTGTATTTTGCATTTTATTTAGGGGAATTAAGGATACTATAATTTCAGTACCATTTTTAGATTTTGCAATTAAATCATTTATTTTTAACAACTTATATCCTATTTTTGGAGACTCTTCCGATCTGGAAAACAACTTTAAAATTAAATTTTGGATTATAAAAAAAGCACTGATTAGTGCTTTTTTATTACTGCTTATTATTACTTAGATAGCAACAATATTTACAGCATTTGGTCCTTTTTGACCTTGAGCTACACTGAATTCAACCATTTGGCCTTCAAGTAAGGTTTTAAAACCTGAACTAGCGATTTCGCTAAAATGAGCAAAAACATCTGGACCTGATTCTTGTTGAATAAAACCAAAACCTTTAGTTTCGTTGAACCACTTTACAGTACCTTTAACAACATTTGAGTTTGACATAATATATCCTACTGATTTTTTAATAATTTTTAGTCAAATTATTGACTGATTATAACTTTGAAAATAATAAAGAATGAGACTTAAAATCTGAAAAAACGAAGGATTATGACTAAAACTGCGATACTTAAAGAAGATTTACCGAAACAAGACTTTTTTCTAGTTAAGTTAACTATACACTAAAAACAAAATTAATCAAGTTTTCTTATATATATATTTATTTTTCTTATAAAAACGTCAGATTTATTAAAAAATTTAGTTATTTCAATGGTTTTTCTTTTCATTGTAATTGTAACAAAATAAGGTTAATCTGTTGACTTAGTAAGTTTGACAAGTACTGAATGCGATTGTATAGCTTTGTAATAATAATATTGGCGTTTTTAATTTCGGGAATGATGGTTGTTTCCCATATGCAAAGAGCTTATGTAACCTTCTCAATTTAACCTTATTGTTTACCACTAAATCCAAGAAAAAACCGCCTAATGAGCGGTTTTTATATATTAGTTAGTCATACTAATAAAAAAAATATCTTGAATAAGTACAAAAACTATTCGTTACCTCTAAGTACTTTTGCAAATTTTTTGATCTTTTCTATTGTCGCATCCACACCTTGCTTAAAAAAAGTTTCAACCAGTGCTGAGCCAATAACAACCATATCTACTTTATTTGCTAAGGTTTTAACATGGCTTTCATTTTTGATCCCAAAGCCAATTGCAATAGGGATATTAAAGATTGGTTTTATTTCAGCAATCTTTTTTTCAAGATTGGGCAGATTTAAATTTCCTCCGGTTAGGCCATTTTCTGCAACATGATATAAAAAACCTGTAGCACTCTCTGATATTTTTTCTAATCTATCAAGTGGAGTCGTTGGAGCTGTCATAGCAATTAAGTGCATATTTTTTGCATTTAATATCAATTTAAAATTATCTTGATATTCATGTGGCACATCTAAAATAAGGATGCCATCAATAAGGTTTTCTGTTTCAAATACAAGTTTTTCGAAATCGTATTGCATAATTGGATTTAAATAGGTCATGAATACAATAGGTGTTTTATTATCATTTAACCTTATTTTTTTGACCAGTTCGATAGTTTTACTCACAGTTTGGCCAGCACTTAAAGCTCGGATATGAGCGGCCTGAATGATTTCCCCATCAGCAACAGGATCAGAAAATGGAATGCCAATTTCAATAATATCTGCTCCAGCTTGGCCTAATTGACTAAATAAATTACAGCTTTCTGAGAAGTCAGGATCTCCAGCAGTAAAATAACACACGAGACCGCTTCGCTTTTCCTGTTTTAATTCCTTTAATTTTTGGTCTAAACGGTTCATTCTGTTACTCCTGAGAGATATTTTTTGACTGTATTTAAATCTTTGTCACCTCTCCCACTTAAATTGACAATAATGGTCTGTTCAGGCCGCATTTCTTTGGCCAATTTAATTGCATATGCGATAGCATGAGCACTTTCCAGTGCAGGTATAATTCCCTCCTGTTGACTTAAAATCTGAAATGCATTGACTGCATCCTCATCATTTACAGCAACATAAGTAACGCGCCCTGTTTCAAACAGGATGCCATGCTCAGGACCAACCCCAGGATAATCTAATCCTGCCGATATAGAATGTCCGTCTAGAATCTGTCCATCTGAATCTTGTAATAAGTAAGTCAAATTACCATGTAGGACGCCAACTCTACCTTTTGAAATAGATGCAGCGTGCTCACCGCTGTTTGTTCCTTTTCCACCAGCTTCAACCCCAAACATTTTGATATTCGTATCTTGTAAAAATGGGTGCATTAAACCCAATGCGTTGGATCCACCACCCACACAGGCAACTAAAGCATCAGGTAGTTTATTTTCTTTCAACAGTATTTGATTTTTAGCTTCTATGCCAATAATTTTCTGGAACTCTCTCACTATGGTCGGATAGGGATGAGGACCTGCACCCGTTCCTAATAGATAATAGGTCGTATCTACATTACTGATCCAGTCACGTAATGCCTCATTCATAGCATCTTTTAGGGTTCCACGACCTTTCTTAACGCTTTTAACTTCAGCTCCTAGTAATTTCATTCGATCAACATTCATTTGCTGACGATGAACATCCGTTTCACCCATGTAAATGGTGCATTTAAGCTTAAAGAGAGCACATACTGTTGCTGTTGCAACACCATGTTGTCCAGCACCTGTTTCCGCAATAATTCTGGTTTTACCCATTAATTTAGCCAACAAGATTTGTCCAACACAATTATTAATCTTATGGGCACCTGTATGGTTCAAATCTTCTCTTTTAAGATATATTTTGGCTCCCCCCGCATACATTGTGAGATTTTTTGCATAAAACAGAGGGCTAGGTCGACCCACAAAATCTGTTAAAATTTGTCGGTATTCAGTCCAAAACTCGGCTTTATTCCGAATAATATTAAATTCTCGCTCTAGGTCTTGAAGCGCAGGCATAAGACTTTCTGGCATGTAGCATCCGCCAAATTTACCAAAAAACCCTGATTTATCAGGACCATTACCTGTATACAGTGTTGTCATTTTATATCACTTGAAGAATCAAAATTTTCTTCATCTTAAAAGATTTCCATTTTTTATATAATTGATATATTTTTAGATCATGATGTTAGAAAAATTCACACCATGAAAGGTAGAAAGTTACCCCCATTAAATGCTTTGAAAGCATTTGAAGCGGTGGCTAGAAATAGAAGTTTCAGCTTAGCTGCAGAAGAACTATGCGTAACCCATAGTGCTGTTAGCCATCAAATAAAACAGTTGGAAGAATGGCTTGATAAAAAATTGTTTATTCGACATTCCTCAACTATCTCTTTAACCAGAGATGCAGAAGAATTATTCCGCCTTTGTACTCACTTTTTTAACGATCTGGAAAAATGTGTCTTTGAGTTAACAAATAAAGCCTCTGAAGTTGAAATTGTTATTGGAGCATCTCATAGTTTTATGGCTAATTGGCTCATTCCACGATTAGAAAAACTCGAAATAATCTATCCGAATATCCATGTTAAATTAATGACATGCAATGATTTAAAGTTACTAGAAAAAGAAAAAATTGATATTTTTATCAATAGTTTGAATCTAGATCAAACGCTTCCAGAATCTCTAGATAAATACATTTTATTTCCTGATAACATGGGACCTATTTGTAATCGTAAAACATATAATCTAGACACAATAAATGATGTTTTGAATTATCCACTACTTCATACCAATTCAAATAAAAATGCATGGAATATATGGTTGGATAGATCAAGGCTTCATTCTGCGCATAAATCAAGTGAACGTTATTTTGATAGTCTAAATTTAATGATAGAGGCAGCTGTTTCCGGATTAGGTATTGCAATAGCACCTCAAATTTTAGTAGAAAAAGAAATATTGAATGGAAGGATCATAGCTCCTTTTGGCTTTATATATTGCGACTATAACTTTTATGCGGTAGTAAGAAAAAATAGTGCTAACAGTGAGGTTATGAATATTGTTAATTGGTTACAGTGTGATGCCAAAACAACTTCTTAGATAATCTGAATCTCAGATAAAAAATTGACTTGAAAAAGGGGGCTAAAAACCATTAGGGTGTCACTACACAGCTATGCTCAGCTACCATGTTCCTAGCGCCATATATGGCTCATACATACTTCTTATGCATGATTGATGGGTTTTTTCAAAAATTCGGCAACCTATTGGCGATTTTTGAAACAAAACAAAAAGCATTTGAGAATGCAGCCTTCTCAATTGAAAATTTCGGAAATCGTGTTCATCTCTATTTAGTATAAATTTTCATATTTCAATAGAAACCTTATTGAACTTCTTTAGAAGAAATATAATCTGGTAAAGCTGTAAAGCTTGCACTCTTACTGACTCTTTAGCGAGGATCTATGCTTCTTTATGCGTCTATCAGCTTTGTCACCCAAATAAGCCAATGATTCAAGTTAGTGAAGTATTCACTTAAGCAGGATTCAAATTGATTAGTGAAATCATTAATTATTTTTGTTTTATTCATATATTTTCACAAAAAATTCACTATTAAATAACTATTATTATAAATGAAATTTGATATATCAAATAGATTGTTAAATCAATCTTAGCTGAATTAATTACGGCAATACTTACTACATTTAATGTAGTAAGTATTTATTTAAAAAATTTATTAATTTAAAGATAATACCTTTAATTGTTGTATATTTTTAACGATTAATGATAAGTTTTTAACTTTAATGTTTTCTAAAATATAAATGGATGAATCAGTGACTATAGAATTCGTGGCTAAATCTAAATTACCGACAGCTTTTGGCGATTTTGAAATCATAGCATTTCAAGATTTAAGTACTGGTGAAGAACATGTTGCCCTTTCTAAAGGACTAGATACTATTCTAATGAAACCAATATTAGTCAGAATACATTCTGAATGCTTAACTGGCGATGCCTTTAGTTCATTAAAATGTGATTGTGGTCCACAATTACATTCCGCAATGAAAATGATTAGTGATGAAGGTCAAGGAGTGATTTTATACTTACGTCAAGAAGGTCGTGGTATAGGTTTGACTAATAAGATTCGTGCATATGCACTCCAAGATCAAGGACATGATACTGTTGATGCAAATTTGCTTTTAAATTTACCAGCAGATGCTCGTCACTATGATATGTGTATTATTATGCTTGATTATTTAAAAGTTAAAGAAGTAAGGCTAATTACTAATAACCCTCTTAAAGTTAATTCATTGAAACATTTTGGTATTAATGTAGTTGATCGTGTCTCTATAACAGTAGGTTTAAATATTTTTAATAAAGACTATTTACAAACAAAACAGGAGCGTATGTCACATATGTATGAAGAAATTGACTTTAAGTAGATTAAAATTTCATTAGTATTTTCAATTATACATAACACACATTATGCGAAGTATGGATATTAAAGCTCAAGTAGAAACATCCACTTTTAGAACAATAATACTCTTAATTTTTATATTAACTATTTAACCATAATAGCGAATAAGCAACACCATTTAAAATCATTAATTTCTCTGACTATTTTTATCAAATTAGAATATTTTTGACTCTAAAACAGTTTTTATGCTTAAAAAAATAGCACCCCTTAAGCAAGATTCTGCTTATTTAGCAATTAAATCTATTAATTGCTAAACAATATAAATTTCAAATTAGACTATTGTTTAAATTTTATCTTATTAAATAACTATCTAGTGACATATATATCAGTTTTAAGTCAGTTATAGGTGCCGGTCGCGCATAAAAATAACCTTGAAGAAGATCACAATTTTGTTGATAGAGTAAACTAGCTTGATCTAATGTTTCGACGCCTTCTGCGACCACTTCTAAATTAAGCTGATGTGCCAGATGGATAATCGACTGAACAATAGCTGCATCTTGATCATTTATAGTAAGGTTTTCAATAAAACTACGGTCTAATTTGATTTGATTAATAGGTAAACGGCGTAAGTAGCTGAGACTCGAATAACCGGTTCCAAAATCGTCTATTGCGACTTGTACACCTAAAGCGCGTACCGATTCCAAAATTTTTATTGCTCTATCGGTTCCATTAATAATTACTCCTTCCGTAATTTCAATTTTGAGTAATTTAGCAGGTAAATCACTGACTTCAAGTACATATTTAAGCCCTTCTAGAAAGCCCGTTCTGCAAAACTGTAAAGGAGAGATATTAACCGAAACGGTAAGATCGCTATTATGTTTCCTATTCCATTCAGAAATATCTGTACATGCTTTTTCTAATACCCATTGACCAATGACTACAATTTGTCCTGTTCTTTCTGCTAAAGGGATAAAAACATCGGGGAAAATATAGCCCCGCTGTGGATGATACCAGCGAATAAGGGCTTCCACCCCCTTAACCTTTCCAGTTAATGGCTGAATCAGCGGTTGATAAAATAGATTGAACTGTTTCTCTTTCACTGCTTCCATAAGTTCAAGGCGAAGATTAGCATAGTCTCTTTTTTGGACAACCTTGTTATTACTTTCTTCATACCAGCTCCAAGTATTGCGACCCTGTCTTTTGGCCTCCTGCATAGCTAGAACAGACTGATACAAAAGTTCTGAAGAGTGCTGTATGGAATTGTTATTTGTTACGATGCCAATACTGGCACTCAAATGTATAGTGTGACCCTCGATTTGAAAAATTTGTGAAATAAGATCAAGAATCTTTTCAGCGGTTGCGATTACTTTCTTTGGGTCATGTGGATCTGCCATCAATACTACAAACTCATCTTCGGCATAGCGGCTGAGAAAATCATCTGGGTTTAAAAATTCTTGAAGACGGCTTCCAACGTTCTTGATAATTTTATCACCAATTACATAGCCTAAACTGTCATTCATTGATCTAAAGTCATCAAGGTCTATGTAAAACAAGACTAAAGGTTGTGGATTGCGCTGTTGTTTTTCAAAAGCATCTTCTAAAAAATTTTCAAAAATTATTTGATTGGGTAAGCCAGTTAAATGATCATGCTTATGTAGATATTCCAAATATTCTTCATGAATACGTTGCTGGGTAATATCTTCCTGAATCCCTAGGAAATGAGTGCAATTATTATATTGATCAAAAACAGGTCCCAGCATTAAGCGACTCCAGAACCAGCTTCCATCTTTACAATAATTTTTTACAGTAACAAAAACCTCTTTTTGTTCTTCTACTGCTTGTTTGAGTAATGTAATCTGATCAAAATCTGTATCTGCACCTTGTAAAAAAGAACAGTCTCGCCCCATGACTTCTTGTTCTGTATAACCGGTTAGCTTGAGAAAAGCTGGGTTAACATAGACAATTAACATTTTTTCAGATGCATCAGTAATAAATATACCATTCGGACTCGCATCTACTCCACGTTTTAAGAGGCGTAAAGTTTCCTTATTTTTGCGGCGTAGGGTAATGTCACGTGCGATTGCAAATACACCAGTAACTTTTTGGTTTTGAATAATCGGTAAATTAGTCAGGTCAAGCCACAAGATTCCACCAGAAGCATGGTAAGCAGGAGTTTCATAGTGTTTAGCACTACCTTGTAGCGTTTCTTCAAATGCTGCATCCACTAGATCATGATATTCATCAGGTATAAATGCCTCATAATGTTTGCCTTGAATTTGTTCTTCAGAAAAACCTGTAATTTCATGACAAGCAATATTAGTATTTATTACATAGCCTTCTGTATCAAATTCAAAAATTACATCAGGATGATGAGTATAAAAAGAGCTGTATTTTTCATTGATTGCTAATTTTTGCTGGCGTTCATTATCAAGTTCAATAGCTAAAGCAACTAAGGCCGCGGCTTGCAATAAAAGATTAATATTTTGTTCAGTAGGTTCTCTTTTAATGCGATAGTAGGTTCCAAAAGTTCCGTATAAAATACCTTTTGCACTAATAATCGGTGTAGACCAACAGCTAGAAAGCTTCTCTGTCTGAATTAGTGCTCGGTAAGCTTCCCAATTGGGATCTTCCATTAAGTTAGGACTAATCACTAGCTTGTGCAGAAATGCAGCCGTGCCACAGGAACCCTGATGTGGACCAATTTTTAAATTATCAATAGCTTTGCAATACTGCTCAGAAAAGTGTTGATTGCCACTAATAAGTTTTAAAGTCTGATCCTGTTCTGAGTAAACCATAATGGTGACTAAGGCATCTGGAATATGCGATTCAAGCCATTTGGAAATCGTATTTAAAATTATTTTAAGTTCGCTATGCTGCCCAATAAGATTAAAGATATGGTAAGTGTCATAACTATTAAAATTATCCTTCATTTAGAGCGCTACCTTCCTTAACTTTTTTTACATTTTAGATTTATTTCTAACTTAATTTTTATAGGAAATCCATATTAACTACCTATCAAGACTATTTTATTAAAAAAAAGTAGAGTTTAGGAAAAATTTCACACTCTACAATACAACTATGAGTTAAGGCTTGTAATTATATCGAAGAAGTATTCATGAAAGACCTCAAATCATTCATCAGCGGTCACGTTTTGGCGATCTGGAAATAGATACCATCGTCGGCAAGAATCATCAGCAACCTTTAGTTTCGATTGTGGACAGAAAAACAGGCTATCTATGGCTAAAAAAGTGCAGTAAAGCAAATTTATGTAGGTAAGTGAACAGGTTGTGTCGTGCCTATTGATTTTTTACCGTAAATTATTAAAGATTTTTAATACTATTTAAATTTCAGTTAATTTTATTTCACTAAAAAATTTAAGTTCTCAACTTTGCTGATGGAGATGGTGACAAAACAACCCATAAAAATAAAATATAATTTTCAATGCCTTATAAAAATCAAAGGTACGAACAATTACCCTTAAAAACCCAAGGTCTGTTGAGAGTTAAGTAAATTACTATCCAACTTTTATAATCGCAAGATGGATACAGATATACTTACAGATGCCTAATAAATAAAAATGGCACTCCACTACTTAGATAAAATTACAGATTGTAGTCATAGTTGTAAAAATAATAGATTACTCCCTGAAACTGTATTATGGGTAGCCCATGGCTAGACTTATCACTTGGATTCAGCAAATGAAATACTGTCTTTAAAAGATATCGAGACTGGATGTAAGCTGCAATATTCGAGACAATTTTAGTATTAGTCAATGATCATCTTGATATGGAATACGTCATGATTGATGGAAATAACCCTCTTTAACTTCCTAAGCCTCTTTACAATTATAAAAATAGGTTATCCACCATATGTTTACCATTACAAATCACTTATTTTATTATGAAGCCCTTGATCAATAGATTGCTTATGGTAAGACTAAAGACTTCATCAACTTGATTGCTGAATTTGTCTTAGTAAAGCTTTAAGCTGTATCAAGCAATCTTGCAGAGTATGCCTCTTAAAAACCAGTCATAACAATCAATCTGTGCTTAATTGAAATCTACTATTTCTTCACATTAATAGTCTGTTTTTTTAAGCGATAATCTAAAGCTGCTCGGCTAATGCCTAAGATACGGGCGGCTTCCGAAACATTATTGTTGGCTTTTTGCATTGCAATAAAAATCAGCTGCCTTTCATGATCTTCTAGACAAAAGCCATCTTGTATCACGACATCTAAGTCCATTTTTTCAGATCTTGGTTCAACATCTTGTTTGATTTGCGGAAACAAATGATTAAGTTTAATTTCCTGCTGATGATCCGTCAGTAAGGTTGCCCGCTCTAATAAGTTTTCAAGTTCCCGAATATTGCCGGGCCATTCATAAGTCATGACAAAGTTTTTGGCTTTATCACTTAAACCTTTTAATGTCTTTCCATACATATTTTCAAAACGCGATAAGAAGTGCGTAATCAATAATGGAATATCATCACGACGTTCGCGCAATGGCGGAATAATGACAGGGAAAATGTTTAAACGATAATATAAATCGGCACGGAATTTTCCCTCTTTCACAGCTTGTTCTAAATCTTCATTGGTTGCTGCAACCAAACGTACATCAGCCTTTCGAGTTTGATGATCTCCAACCCGCTCATACTCTCCTTCTTGCAGCATGCGTAACAAGGCAGCTTGTGCACGTGGAGAAAGCTCAATCACTTCATCTAAAAAAATAGTTCCTTGATGAGCACGTTCAAATTTTCCACTTCGGGTTTGCATTGCACCTGTAAATGCACCTTTTTCGACACCAAAAAGTTCTGCTTCAATTAAATCTGGCGGAATACAGGCACAGTTTACAGCAACAAAAGGCTGGCCTTTGCGGGAACTGCCTTCATGAATCCCGCGCGCAAAAGCTTCTTTACCCACTCCAGTTTCACCTTGCAACAAGACAGTAACCTTACTGCCAGCAGCTTTTTTCAAAAGATCACAGACTTTACGATATGCAACTGATTCACCAATAGAATTAAACATGGTGTAGTCTGCTTCTACATCGGTATAGATATTTTTCTTTAACTCATTGAGTTCCGCCTGTAAGGCAATCAGTTCATCCGAGACAGGATCAGGTGACATAAATTGAATCAGTTCATCAGCATTTTCCCATTCTTTTAGGGGCTTACCAACAATTCGACAACAGTCATCACCTTTTGCCACACAATGGGTTTCTTGATAAATAATGGTTTGCCCCATGACTAAACTGCTATAACCGCAGGCATAGCCCAATAACATCCAACACGCGGACTCATCAGAAGCCCCGAACTCACTTAAATGAACTTCCGCCTCAAAAGAATTGCGCCAATTAAAATCTGCGTAAAATTGATGCTCATCGTGACTTAATTGAAGTTCATTCACCTCAACTTGCACCATCCCTCGAATACCATGCATTTGTGGTCCAGCCATAAAGGCTTCAGCTTCATTTAAATTCGGGCGTAATTTAGAAGTAACTTCTGCATCTCGCACGCCAGCCTGATAACCCAAACGGATAAAAAAACGCTTAGTCCTTTCCCAGCCCAGCATGTTATATAAATCTTTTCTTAAAAAACCCATGATGCTGGTATGCAGCAATAGCATACGGTTTTCTTCAAACCAAATTTTTCCATGCTGACTATCAAACTGAATTTTATCCAGCAAATCTTGAATATCTTTGTTCTTTTGCAAAATTTGAGTATAAAACTTCGCATCTTTGGCTTGAGGCATGACTGAATATCCATCCTTGGCTATAGGTCGATCCCCCTATCTTACTAAATTCCGACTAAAAAGCTTTACTACCTTATTATCATAACTTTATACCTCTAAAGTATTTTTAAATTAAAACTATAAAATCATATAGATATAAATCACTTGATCTGGAAAAAGTATTTTCAAATTCCCAGCCTAATCATTCACGATTTGATGAAATCAGATATTTTTATGTTCATCATTCCATGAGTTTTTATCACTCAAATAACCCCGAAAAAACAAATAAAAAATATAATAGTTTGATTAATAACAATTAATAAAAGTTGGCATGGGTTTTGATATATCTCTATCAATAAATGCAAGGTTGCATCACTGAAATGATTTCAGTGTAGAGATAAAAGGATGATTCCAATGACTCAAGCACTACAACATGACCAACTCACCAAATACATTCGTGTAACAGGCAACCGTCATGCCAAGTTTGTTGAATTTGACTTCGCAATCCACGACCCAACACTTTTTGTCGAACTCATTCTCCCCCAGCAAGCCTTTCAACATTTTTGCGAAATTAATCATGTCATCGAAATGACTGAGGCGCAGCAAGCATGGAATGACGCACAAGAAGATAAATGGCGTTATGGCGTTGAACCAACGGTCCTAAGCCAAGTTCGTGAACATTTAGATCAAGAAGATCAATCTTAAGCCCATAAGGAAATCGTGATGACTTTAGAAATTAAAACATCCAATCTAGAACCTATTCGTCAAACCTATGCCTATATCGAACGCCGTTTTGGTAAAAAGCCAGCGACTCGTTATCAAGAAGTCAGCTTTGATGTACAAGGTACAACCAATTTTCATTACCGTCCATTGTGGAAACTAGACAAAACTTTAAATGATCACACCCATACAGCGTTGCAAATGCAAGACTGGTATGCGTTCAAGGATCCGCGTCAATTTTATTATGGCCCTTATGTACAGCATCGTGCACGTTTACAAGATAGCGCTGAAAGCAATTACTCATTCTTTGAAAAACGCCATTTGGTTGAAAATCTCAGCGATAAAGTTAAGCAAAAAATCATTCACTGCTTATTGCCATTTCGCTATGTGGAGCAAACCGCCAATCTACACATGATGTCAGGCAGTGCTTACGGCTATGGCACGGTCATTACCCAAGCCTGTGTTTTTGCGGCCATGGATCGTTTGGGCATGGCGCAATATCTCTCCCGTATTGGTTTACTCATTGATGGCAATACCGGTGAATCCTTAGAACAAGCAAAAGAGTCATGGATGAATGACGTAGCTTGGCAACCACTTCGCAAGCTGTGCGAACAAAGCTTGACTGAACAGGATTGGTTCAAACTTTATATCCTGCAAAACCTACTCATCGACAGCTTAATGCAGGAACTAGTTTACGGCGAACTAGATCAATGGCTGGTTGAATACGGTGCGCGTGATGTGGCGATGCTGACCGAATTTATGAAGGACTGTTTAACTGATTTACGTAAATGGTCAGACCCTGTTTTAAAAGCAGCTGTTGCTGAATCGGAAGAAAATAAAACATTAATTCAAGGTTGGATAGACATACTTTTACCGCAAGTCACAGAAGCCTTTAGTGCATGGGCCAAAACCGCTCTTGGACATGCATCTATCGACAATGGCCTAGCTGTCATTGCAGAACGCAGTAAAAAAGCAGGTTTAACCCTTAAATTAGAATCAGTGGCATAAGGAAGCGTAGATATGAGTTCTAAAGTTTATTTGGCATTACAAGATAATGATACCTCACGCTACATCATTGAAGCGATTGAGCAAGATAACCCAGAAGCGACGATTCAATATCTTCCTGCCATGATTCGTGTGGAAAACCTCGGAAAATTAGTGGTTCGTGCTGAAACTGTCTCTGAAAAACTAGGACAAGATTGGGATATTCAAGAACTGCAACTCAACATGATCACTTTGGGTGGCAACGTTGATGAAGATGATGACACTTTCACTTTGCAGTGGAATTAAGCCCACACGGAAGAAATAAATACAAGAAGCCGACTGCTTCAACAGATTGAAAAGGATGATCAAGATGAATAGCCAAGCAAAAAATGCGACAAAAACTGCAACCAAAAAACTGAATGCAAAAGATCGTTACCGTATGCTAACCCGTGATTTGGATTGGGATTTTTCCTATGCAGATCGTAAAGAAGCTTTTCCTTACGAAGAGTTTGAAGGTATTAAAATTACAGACTGGTCAAAATGGGAAGACCCATTCCGTTTAACCATGGATTCTTACTGGAAATATCAGGCGGAAAAAGAGAAAAAACTGTATGCCATTTTTGATGCATTTTCTCAAAACAATGGTCAGATGAATGTCAGTAATGAACGCTATCTCAATGCCATTAAACTGTTCTTAACCGCAGTGACGCCACTGGAATATCAAGCCTATCAAGGTTATGCACATGTAGGCCGCCAATTTAGCGGCATCGGTGCACGTATTGCCTCGCAAATGCAATCGATTGATGAACTGCGTCATGTACAAACGCAAATTCATGCCATGAGCCACTACAACAAGTTCTTTGATGGCTTCCAAGATTGGGCACACATGCATGACCGTGTTTGGTATTTGTCTGTACCAAAATCATTCTTTGAAGATGCACGTTCAGCAGGGCCATTCGAATTCCTATTGGCGATTAGTTTTTCTTTCGAATATGTCCTCACCAACTTATTGTTCGTCCCATTCATGTCAGGTGCAGCCTATAACGGTGATATGGCAACCGTGACCTTTGGCTTTAGTGCACAGTCGGATGAAGCACGTCACATGACCTTAGGTTTAGAAATCGTAAAATTCTTACTTGAACAGCATGAAGATAACGTTCCTATTGTTCAGGAATGGATTGATAAATGGTTCTGGCGCGGTACTCGCCTACTTTCCATTGTCGGCATGATGATGGACTACATGCTGCCAAACAAAGTCATGTCATGGAAAGAAGCTTGGGAAACTTATTTCGAAGAAGCTGGCGGTGCTTTATTCAAAGACCTCAGCCGTTACGGTATTCGTATGCCGAAATATTCCGACGTGATTGTGAAAGAAAAAGAGCATATCTCACATCAAGCATGGTGGATTTTCTATAACTTTGGTCATGCTGCTGGTTTCCATACGTGGATTCCAACCGACGAAGAAATGGATTGGTTATCTGAAAAATACCCAGATACTTTTGATAAATACTACCGTCCTAAATGGGAACTCGCACGTAAATTGGAAGCCGAAGGTAAACGCTTCTATAGCAATGGCTTACCGCAACTGTGCCAAATCTGTCAGATTCCAATGACCTTTACCGAAATGGATGGCGACCCAACCATGTTCAGCTACCGCGACAGTATATATAAAGGCGAGCGTTACCATACTTGTTCAGATGGCTGTCATGACATTTTTGAACGTGAACCTGAAAAATATATTCAAGCTTGGTTGCCAGTCAATCAAATCTTGCAAGGCAACTGTGGCGGTCCCGATTTAGAAAGTATTTTACGTGACTATTACAACTTTAACGTTGGTGCAGACAATCTTGATATTGAAGGTTCTCCAGACCAAGAGCGTTGGAGAAAATGGAAAGGTCACGTTGCGTAAGCAAAAAAGGATCAGAAGTCATCTCATAGATAAAAATTTCGAGATGGCTTCACACTCAAGGAATTTAGGAGTTTTCTCATGCCAGTACAAGCCATTCAACAACATTATGAATTTGATGCACGTGACGCACAAAAAAATTACGGCGACAACATGTTGCTCTATGTGGGATGGGATCATCACACTTTATTTTGTGCCGCTCATGCTTTTGTGGTCTCGCCACAACAAAGCTTACAAGACTTGATTGATCAGCAAATTCAGACTGGTTTTAATCAGCACCCAGACTTTGAACATATTGATTGGTCAACCGTACAATTCACCTTAAATCGTCAATTATTAACAGACGTGGATTTTTCTAAGACATTGGCGGATTTAGATTTTGATCATAAATCGCTACTGCGCTTTGTCACGCCCGGTTTAAATGGCTACAACGGCACACATGTATAAGGGAGAAGTATCATGAGTTATCAAGTAACGATTGAACCTGTCGGCATGACCATTGAAGTTGAAGAAGATCAAACTATTTTAGACGCTGCTTTACGTCAAGGTGTTTGGCTACCCTTCGCCTGTGGTCATGGCACATGTGGAACCTGTAAAGTTCAAGTGACGGACGGTTTTTATGATGTCGGTGATGCTTCACCCTTTGCACTAATGGATATTGAACGCGAAGAAAATAAAGTGCTTGCCTGCTGCTGTAAACCTGAATCTGACATGGTGATTGAAGCTGATGTCGATGAGGACGAAGATTTTCTTGGCTATTTAGTCCAAGACTACCAAGCCAAAGTTTTAGAGATCACACAACTGTCGCCAACCATTAAAGGTGTCCGTTTACAGATTGATCGCCCAATGGAGTTTCAGGCTGGACAATACATCAATATTCAATTGCCAAATATTGAAGGTACTCGTGCATTTTCGATTGCCAATCCGCCGAGTGAAGAAGGCATTATTGAATTGCATATTCGCCAAGTACAAGGCGGTGCCGCCACCACCTATGTACACGAAACCCTTCAAGCGGGCGATGAACTGGCAGTCTCTGGGCCATATGGACAGTTCTTTGTACGTAAATCGGATGAAAAAGATGCCATCTTTATTTCAGGCGGTTCTGGTCTATCTAGCCCACAATCGATGATTTTAGATCTTTTGGAACAAGGTGATACACGTACCATCTATCTTTTCCAAGGCGCACGTGATGTTTCTGAACTCTATAATCGCGAAGTGTTTGAAACCTTAGTCAAAGACTATCCCAACTTCCGCTATATTCCTGCATTGAATGCACCAAAAGCAGAAGATCAATGGACAGGATTTACAGGCTTTGTGCATGAAGCCGTGGCAGATTATTTTGAAAATAAATGCAGTGGTCATAAAGCTTATTTATGTGGTCCTCCACCGATGATTGATGCAGCCATTTCAACGCTGATGCAAAGCCGCCTCTTTGAAAAAGATATTCATACCGAACGTTTCCTGAGTGCAGCTGATGGTGCTTCTAACGAATCTCGCTCTGCTTTATTTCGGCATATTTAGAATGTTCTTTTAAATAAAAAATTTGAACTATCACATTGAAAAACATTGTGATAGTTCCACCCTTTTCGAATGATCTGTTTCATGTCCGTTCCAGATCATTCGATTCTATTTTCATTAATCCAAGGAAGATCATGATGAATACTCAAGAAATCGAAAAATTAGTCAAAAAAATCAATGTTGATACAGCACAAGGTGATGTCGATTTACGCATTCAACAAATTGTAGTGCGATTAACTCGTGATTTATTTCAGGCGATTGAAGATCTTAATATCTCTCAAACAGAATTATGGAAAGGTCTTGAGTACTTTACCGACGCAGGTCAAGCCAATGAACTTGGTCTTTTGGCTGCGGGCTTGGGACTTGAGCACTACCTTGACCTTCGCGCAGACGAAGCAGATGCAAAAGCAGGCATCACTGGCGGTACACCACGTACCATCGAAGGTCCGTTATATGTCGCAGGTGCACCCGAATCAGTCGGTTTTACCCGTATGGATGATGGTACTGAATCAGATAAAGTTCCGACTTTGTTCATTGAAGGGACTGTGACTGATACCCAAGGCAATATCATTAAAAATGCTAAAGTTGAAATTTGGCATGCCAACAGTTTAGGCAACTATTCATTCTTTGATAAGTCACAATCCAACTTCAACTTACGCCGTACTGTATTAACAGATACTACAGGGCAATATGTTGCTCAAACTACAATGCCTGTTGGCTATGGTTGTCCGCCACAAGGTACAACTCAATTTGTCCTAAATAAGTTAGGTCGTCACGGTAACCGTCCTTCTCATGTGCACTACTTCGTATCTGCACCGGGCTACCGCAAATTAACCACGCAATTTAATATCGAAGGCGATCAGTATCTTTGGGATGACTTCGCATTTGCAACACGTGAAGGTTTAGTGGCAACTGCTAAAGATGTAACTAATGAAGCTGAAATTGCACATCGTGGTTTAGACAAAGTATTCAAACACATTCAGTTTAATGTTGAACTTGTAAAAGATACTGAATTTTCACCTTCTACTGAAGTAGACCGTCGCCGTGTAAACGCCTAAAACGGTATCAATGCCATTTAAATTGTTTTAAGTGGCATACCAATCAAATTGCGCTTTGCAAAAAATTTAAAAATCATCGAAAAGGATTTTCTATGAAAAAACCCATCCAAAAAATTTCATTTTCACTTTTGCTCGCTTTTGCAGCAAATTATACTTTTGCCACAGAAAATGGTGCCGATTCATTTGCTTTAGGTGCTGAAGGCATGATGGCCGGTGCTTTGCCACCACCGGGATTATATTTGCTCAACTATTATCAAAATTATCATGCAGGAAAATTTGACCATGGACCAGACAGCTTTCATCTTGATGTAAATGCCTTCATTCCCCGCTTAGTTTGGATGACAAAACAAAACTATGTAGGTGGTCAACTTGGTTTTTATGCTGCACAGCCTTTGGTTGATTTACGCTTAAAAATTAATGGTATGTCTAATCATAATGCGGCATTAGGCGATTTAATTCTAGGTTCAATGTTAGGCTGGCATAGCGGTCATCACCATTGGATTGGAGCAATCGAAACAGTGCTAGCTACAGGAAAGTATGATGCACCGACAGCATTTCAGCCTGTTGTTGCCAATACTGGGAAAAACTACAATACAGTTCGGCCAATTATTGCCTATACCTATGCTCCTCCTATGGGCTTGGATATTTCGACTAAAATTTCATATAGCTTTAACGATGAAAATGATGACACGCATTATAAATCTGGGGAATATTTTGCTGGCGACTACAGTTTGGGCTATAAACTGAATGATCATGTCAAATTGGCAATAGAAGGTTATGCTTTTAAACAAGTTAAGTCAGATCGTGTCAACGATGATGATATTGGTCAAAAAGGACAAGTCCTTGCAGTTGGTCCTGCTATTCAATATCAGGATCAAAATTGGTCTATTGAAGCAAAATATTTAAAAGAAACCAATGTTGAAAACCGCCCTGAAGGACATACTGGCCTTTTAAAATTTATCTGGGCTTTTTAACACAGCAAACTGAATCGTTATACTTTTTGAAGATTTAAAGCGGACTATACTAAACTGTTAAAAAATAAAAATCATGAATGAATCTTATATCATCGCGATATTCGAAGCTGCCTTATCGATTGCCGTACAGATAGCCCATGATGCAATACCTACCGCTTTGAAACAAAGCATACTGTTTTGAAAGAGATAGAGCTTGGGCCGAAGCGGGAGGATTTGAAACTATTTTACGATAATAAATACGAATATTGACCTTGAAGATGCCATGATCGATGTAAACATCATTAAAGTACATCATCATGATCAAGGAATAATTATGACCATAAAAAAGAACAGTAACATATTGATATAAATTGAATAAAAATAACTTATCACCCCAAAATCCACCCAACTACATTATTTATATTAATAAGTACTAAATTTCTGAATCATAATCCCACATAAAACTTCTCAATCAACTGTCGTGTCTTCACCAATAAATTGGTAAAAACATTATCTCGTTCAAATAGCTTCACTTTGTAATTAGGCAATTCTTTCAGCTCTTCTTTACGCGGCAGCCGCTTCGTGAACTCATATTGATCCAATACTGCTTTCATTACTTCAGGTTTTAAATTTTCTTGTTCACACAAATACTGATATGCCTGTTCTTTTTCTACATCCCAAAACTCAGCAAAAGCTGTTTGCACACTTTACCCATTGAGCATTTTCGGCATACTGTCTTCAATGAACTTCTTAATCAGCTCTTGCTTATCATGCAAGCCCACTTCACTACCGATCAAATCATGAATTTGTGCTTCATACTACTTACGCTTTTGCTCATCATCACTATTCAACACAAGCTGTAATAAAGTTAGGATAACTAACTTCTTCAATTGAGCTTTGTTTGATTACATCAATATATTGCGTATATTCTACATTGCTTTTATCAAGTTCTAAAAACTGAATATCTTCGCCCTCTAAAATATCATCCGCAAAGGCAATGGCTTTTTCAGAGAGATATTTATAAAAAATAAACCCAAGAATGTAATCTAGAAATTCATCTGCACCCATCGTGCCACGTAAAGTATTGGCAATATTCCAAAGTTGTTTTGTAATTGTTGCAGCTGCACTTGGGTCATTATTGTGAATCCGCAAATTAAAGATAAAGCGTGACTAGTTTACCGAAAATTAAACTTTTTTCATCTAAAAATATGAGGTTAAAGACATGACTTATCGCAGTCACACCTTAACCGCAACAACGTTTTAATCCTTAATATTTCGATTGCTATCATTTGATATAAATCAAATCTGATATACTGATTAAAATTTTTTGACTTAAGGAGCCTAGACGTGCTTAAGACAATTGAACAGAAAAAAATATATATTCAGGCAACACGCCTACAGAATTATCGAGCCAGCCTAAAACTTGAAGGTCTTTCTCCATCATCTGCCCCTTCAACTTTAAGCAAAGACCAAATCCTGCAAAAATATAAAAAGTTTTCAGAATCATAATCTGGTGATTTAATGGATAAATATGGTGAAATGGGAGACAGTTTATACTGTTATCCAAACTCAAATATTCTCAAAAATAAACTGCATCTCCAAGATGAAAAAATTTTGCAGCAAGCCGAATTAGAGCTTTCTGAATATGCGAGCTTACTGATTGAATATGCTGAGCCACCATACGATCTCCAATACCTCAAAAACATTCACGCCTCATTATTTTCTGAACTTTATGAATCGGCAGGTGAGCTTCGGCGAGTTGACATCTCCAAAGGTGACACACGCTTTTGTACCTTTAGCCGTATTGAAGTTGAAGCCAATAAGCTTTTTAAACAACTTCAATCTCAAAACT
Organism: Acinetobacter sp. ANC 4973; assembly: GCF_002135275.1. Taxonomy (NCBI): domain Bacteria; kingdom Pseudomonadati; phylum Pseudomonadota; class Gammaproteobacteria; order Moraxellales; family Moraxellaceae; genus Acinetobacter; species Acinetobacter sp. ANC 4973. Next base: position 121,375 of record NZ_NEGM01000008.1, on the reverse strand, counting down.
ATTTTCAACACCTTGAACAGCAACAACTGATTATTCAGCTTGCTGACTTCTATTGTGAACTAAATGTTATACATCCATTTCGTGAAGGCAATGGACGCACCCAACGTATTTTCTTTGAACACCTTCTCGCCTATTGTGGTTATGGTGTTGATTGGTCTCAGATTGAATCTCAGGAACGCTGGATTCAAGCAAATATTGAAGGGTTTTACGGGCACTTAGATGGATTAGTTCAAATCTTTAACGAATGTATAGTCATTCCCCAATAAAAAAATAAGGGAGCCGAAACTCCCATCTTGTTAACGAGTGGCCAACTTATTTTCAATCCATTGATGAATTTCATAAGCTGACCAACCAATACGATTCTGCGTGATTTTCACTTTTTTTGGAAAAGTTGGGTCATAGTACGGTGAAAACTCATCCATCATTTCGTAAATTGTTGAACGCCCTACGCCTGTAAATAGAACAACTTGTTTAATGTTAATGAGTTGATTCATCTGAAAAGTCTGACCTGTGAACGCATTCATGATGTTTACTCCTGATCATTGATGCGAGCGGCAATTCGCTCACATGATAGGCTTCTGGCGTAAAATATTACGTTCACGATTTCACAGCCTGAACTGATTGCCGCAGCTCTCTCTGAACATCCTGAATATGCCTTAGCTTAGGTACTTGCTCCTTCTGCTCTACTTCTTCGGGGTAAAACTCCTCAACAACATCCAAATCCTCTTCAGAATTCATCTCAAACCGTGCCTTGGCACAACCCTGCCTTGCCACATGATCTAGAGCCATTTGATTAAACCCAGCTAACTTACTTTTTTGATCAATCTCCTTTGCCGTTTGAATGGCCTCTTGTAAACTCACTCCTTCTCTTAAAGTTAAATCAACGTAATACACAGGGGTTCGATAACTTTGTGTGGTGGACTTGCCTCGAAGTGTCAGTTGCAGAGGGAGACATGACAGCAAACCATTCGAAGCTGCATGGTAATAACTCAATCGTGCTGCCAAAGTTCGGATACTGTTAAAGCCCGTGGTTCTAAAAATGAAAGTCCCTAACTCATCTGATTCATCTAAATTGACATGCAAGCGTCCATAGGGCTTACAGTTTCCTCCTTGTGCCAAGGGACATAAATCAGGCGATGGACAGGGATGCTGTTCTACCCCTTGATTGGTTAAGCGTTGGCAGGTTTCACCATTACCCACACACACGGGACGACCTGTTTGTCTGTCAAATAGGCTGTACTCTGCGCGTAAATTCAGTTCAGGATCATTGAAGATCATTCGTACTGGAATGGTTCTGAGTTTTTGATTCGGTGCTTTGGCTCGAAGCTGCTCATCCAAAGGATGTTTGATCCAGCCCTCTTTACTTTGGATTTGGCTAGTCAGGGTAAATTGGTCATCTTTTTCAGGCAGTCGTTTGCCATTCTTTTCAACCATTTTACCAATGCTGATACGGCCCAATATTGGTGGGGTAATTGCGAGACCTTTAATCATGTGGGTTTCCTCTCATGTTGATTAATTGATTGATGTTTGGTTTGAAATTTAAAAATCGAATGCATAAAAAAATCCCATGCTGTTTGGCATGGGATCGTTATGATGTTAAATAGGTTTGTTGTTGAATTTCTTAGGCTCAGTTCATTTTAGTCATCATCTGTATAGATGTTAAAACGCCGTGTGCCCTGTTTACTTTGTGGAAATTGCGTCAGCATTTCAGGATGCAGTTTCAGTAAAGCTTTACTGTCTAAGCTGATCGAATCCTTAGACTTTTTCCACGTCACTGAACCTGTTTTAAAGGTGGCTCGTTCCACCTCCTGCATCTTGGCTTGCAGCTGATGCTTGAGTTGATCGAATTGCTGTTGCTGCTTTTCAATCTGGTTACGTGCTTGAATTAATTGTTCAAACTGTTGGTTGGCGGTTTCGTCTTCCGATAAATCCGCGGTACTGAGGGGTACATGCTCAGGATAAAGTTGTTGTAAGGCTTTGGCTGCTGAGCGACTTGCATCTGCATCGGGTGGAATGTCCTTTTCTACACATTCCCAGAAGTAACGCTCGGCATTGACGATATGCTGAATCACAGATTCACTGCGGGTCACTTTAAAAATACGGGTTTCATGTCCACAGAGTAAGACACAGATATGCGCAGCCTGTTTACCTGTCACTGCCAGTTGATGTTGGACTTGACACAGCACATACAGCGGAACGCCATCTCGCCATAACTTAGCGCCATATTCTCCTGCGGTTTTACATTCCAGAATTTGCACCTCTGCATGACCCACCACGGAGTAATCTAAGTTGGCCAACATAAAGTGTTTATCTGGATCGCGGTGCTGTAATACAGCATTGACCCGTCTGACTTTAGTGTTGGTGTGCATACTGTAGTACTGTGCCACCAATGGTTCCAGCTGCTTGCCCCAGTACAGTGGCGCATGGCCTTCACTTTCATCTTCAACCGATTGTTGAATTCGACCTGTTTTAATCATCCACAGTTCCAACATCGACATATAAGGATTGAGTCCACAAGCTGCGGCACAATCACTGCTCCCAATACCCTGCCTACGGATTTCCAGCCATTCGGCTTGACTGAGTTTTCGGGTATCAACAAAGCGTTTAGCAGTAAACAGTTTTGGAGCAATAAAAGGTGTCGCTTGAGAGGCAAGATTTACTGTAGGTAATGCGATTGCTGTATTCATTTGTTATTCCTCATTGAGTCAATCTGTTAAATAAAGGGCATAAAAAAGCCCCATCCGAAGATGTGGCTGAGTGGGAATGTGCTGAGTTGATGAACTGAAATAAGAGAATGAGTGAAATTAAATCGGGGCTATATCTTTCCGAGGTGAACGGCTGTCGTTAAACCATCATGCGTAAGGCTTGTTCTAGTCCACGCTGTTTTAAACTTGCCCCTGCACCAAACCATGCTGAATCAAGTCGGTGGTCCTGACTCATGGCACGACGTTCATGATCTGCAAATTCCGTAATACTGCACAGTAAGCCATAGGCAGTATCTTTAACTGAACTGAGTTCTGCACCACGACCATGCCCATTAAACATGGTCATGACTTTCGACATGGCACGGCCATTCGGTTCAGTTTTGTTGTCGGGTGTAGTATTGGCGACATTACGATAGAACTGAATCAGATTATCATCCTGTTGAGCGATACTGAGACTGCTGTTGTTAAACACAGCATCAAAGTAAGCAGCCGCTTCTTGTTGAGTGACTTTACGCTGACTGAGTTGTTTCATTTCATACATGTGTTCATCCCATGCACGTACTGAAACACCCAATTGTTGTTTAACTTTCTCTGCATCAAACTTAGTACTGTGTGGAACTTTGACCACGCCTGCACTGCTGTTTTGTCCTTTTAATGCAATGGCTAAGGTGTTGTTACACACCACACGAATGGAAGTAAATTGTGCCGTAGTCGCAAGGGTGCCATCACATGCGGTGGCTAAAAGAATGTAGCCATTGCTGACATCCTTACCTTTTAAAGCAGAGGTCTGCCCAGTTTTGGCTAAAGCCCAGAATTTCTTGCCACCTTTGAGAACCCCTGCGGTTTCCAGTTCAAAACCAGATTGTTCAGTCAGATCACGATAGAACTCTAAAATCTCAAGCGGTTGAACTTCCTGATAACGCTGACTGACCACCGATAGCGGTGCATGCGTATCAGAACGATACAGAACCCGTTGTTCCTCAAACGGCATAATGATGTTTTGCCCACGATCATTTTTAGCCATGTAGCTAACATCAGAGGATTCAATCCGCCAATTCATACCTGCCTGCTGTGCCCAGACTTCAATTAGTTGATTTTGAGTGAGTGGATTACCTAAGCCATGCCAAGGGGTTTGTCCCACGTAAGCCATATTCTCGATTAAATGTGCCATGATGATTTCCTTTTAAAGAATGAATATTTTTAAGATTTGCCAATCTAAATTTCTGGCATAAAAAAAGGCCTGCTGAGGGAGCAGACCAAACAGGTAAACCATGCGGTAAGAAACCTGCATGGAGATTCATGTAAATGTTATATATCTGAAATTTATTTAATTCTTGTTCAATTCCTTGATGCTATTTTTCTTCAAATTGGTCATCCGCAATTGACCTGTCCAACCTCTACGATTATCCTTAACTTGCTGGCCTACATCGCCAGTCGGTTTTAGCAGACCGCTCATACAGCGCATCAGGGTTTATTCTTCTGAGTATTCTCTACGTGCGTAAAACCTTCTCGTCCCCCTTTGCGGTAGAACGGGAGGGGGACGCGTTCGCGCGTGCTGGTTCTGTATGTCCAGTCTGCTAACCCTCTTTCGTTCTGCCACCATTATTTAGCAGTAATTGGTAGAACTTCTTATACATACAGGAGTCATCACCATGACCAAGCATTATCTCGCATTATTATTTTCCCTAAAGCCTATCTGGGCCATTCCCTCGCCCTTGGCATAATTCATAGATTTTAGATCCGCTTAAATTGACCTAAAAACGTCCACCTTCTTTGGCTGGATTACGCTCGTCTGTTCATTTAATTACGCGATTACATCTATCTATTTCAAAATAGCCAAAACAATAAATTCGGGGGAAATAATGAAAACCTCTCTATCAATTGCTTTCATCACGTTGACCGTACTCCTTCTGACAGGTTGTGCCAGTAAAACTGAACGGCAATTTGTCAGTGGTTGCCAATCTACAGGTATGGAACGCTCTGCTTGTCAATGTGCCTATAAGAAGCTTGAAAGCAAATATGGGGAAGATGGACTAAAGAATCGTCTCTACACACTTCAGCAAAGTGAGTCCTTTCAATACGACATGATGCAAAGTGGCTTGCAATGCATGAAGGAGTAATTCATGAGAACGCTTGCTGGCACCATCTGCATCATCGCAGTGATCTGCTTTTTAGCTTCATTGGAAGGATGATAGTTTTGGGCTTTTTTTCTTGCTTGCGCAATATGCTTTTGGGGGAAATAAATGAATCCATCGATTAAAACTTGGGTCATTCGTGGCTATTTGATCATTGGCTTGCTTTTCACGCTGTATCAATCCTTCTGGGGACAATACAGCTATAAATCATTTGCCTATCACCTCGGACAAGGCGTGATCTGGCCTGCTGTCATGTTCCCCTCAGTCGGTAAATTCATTGGTGGGATGCTACTGCTGCTGATTATCGGCGGATTAGTCCTACGTTCAAAATAGTTCAATATTATATTACTGGGGAAATTCTTATGAAAAAGCTCATTAGCGCTGTTTTACTTACGGCTTGTACAACGTCTGCCTTTGCAATTGACCACATGCTCATCAATGGTAAAAATGTGACGGTAAGTGATACACGTTCAACATTAATCCAAAAGTTCGGTAAACCTGAATCTGGCACAAATCAATTCAGCAATTGGACAGTGGGCAACTTAAGTCTTTATGCGAATTATAACCAACAGGGTTTAGTCCAGTTCAGTGTCAATCAGCTCAACACAAAACCAAGCAATAACTATATCAATGTTGACGGTAAAGCCATTTATCTTGGTAAAGACACCATTAAAACAGCGACAGCCAAATTAAAACATGGCTGTTTTAACTTTGATGAGAGTCGACAAGGCTCAACCTATACCATGGCTCCGAAGACTGCTGTGAAAAACAAACTGAATATCGTTCTTGAAACCACTGCTGATGCATATGATGTTAAGACGATTTCTAACATGCCGATCAATGGTTTTTCATTCACTCAGGAATCACCGGAATCAAATAGAGGCTGTAAATAAAGTATTAAAAAAATAAAGCGGGTGTCCTTCTCATTTCAACAAGCATTGCGCGCTTAAATTGTTTAAGAGCGCAATGCTGAATCCCAATTAAACACCCATCTCATCATCAATATCTATATCGAGCTCCATACCATGCATCATTTAGTTTTACTGACTGCCTCATTGATTGTTTCTTGCTGTGCGTTGAGTATTCAAGCCAAGCCCGTCACTCAACAAATGCATGCCTGTAAGAGCGATAACATCCGTACCATTTCAACCAATTGCAAAAACCCCACTGCTGGTTTTACCTTAGGCTACAGTCTCGAAAATTATGGTGATCACGGTTCATTACTGAAAATCGAAAATCCAACGGGACGTAATATTGAGATTGATCGAATAGAATTATTCGATGGTTTTAATCAACAATGTGAACTTGATAGCTGGGGGCCAGAAGGTGAGACCATCTCTGCTAAAAGTTACTTCAATGTCATGAGCAGTGAATGCAAGCCTGAACGTATTTTAAAACATGTGTTTATCCAAGGAAATAAACGGTATGTGTTCTAATCCAGAAATACATTGAGTCGTCATTCAAATATCGTAAAAAAAACCGATCATCATGGATCGGTTTTTTTATCCCTCTTCAATAGAGCATTCAACCCATATGGCTAAAGTTTAAAATACTGCTGACATTGTTCACAGTAAAGCGCTATCGCTATCCCTGAATCGAAATGACTTCGCTGTGTTTCAATCCAATACAGATAAACACTTTTAAGCAGCACCTCAGCTAATCCAGTGATCCACGGTGATAAGGGCCAGCCTTTCGACAGTTGCTTTATGACTACTCCACCGAATCCCAAATGAGAACTCAATAAAGACGTTCTGTGTGAACTAGATGCAGGCGGTTTAGAATGAGAAACAAATACACGATAAATGTGAGTAGACTGGCAATATGGGCAATGCGTTAACATAGTTGACACCTCCAATGAAAAATAAAAAGGGCCTGTATGAATAGGCCCTGATCACTTGAATCATGATCTTCAGGTGGATGATGTATGCCTGTATTATTTTCTATTATCCGAAGGTGCGCATGCGCTTCCGGCACTTTACTCGAAGATGCTGATTTTCTTTTTCAGGCCGTACCAGATAAGCCACTGTATCCAGCATATTATTCACCTCATCTGGATTCTTACGGTGAATCATCCCAATGCCTAGACGGTTTCGATCTGAGAACTGTTTCAGATAGGCTGCTGTATGACAATTAAAATGACAGCCTTGATCTTCTGTAATCGTTGACCATAGTTTTCCAACACGATCAGCGACTGAATATGCGCTACGACGTTCACTACCTCTGTAAACCAACAGCAAATGACAGTGATAGCCCTTCTCCTCTCCCTGTTCTAATACCATGCATATTTAACTAAACCTTTAAAAATTGTATCTTGATCACGTAGTCGGGTACACAGTACCTTCATATCATCACTAAATTCTTGAATACCTACTTGATCTTGGTATTTAAGTGGATAGGCTAAATCAACACGTACCACTAAGATGCGTGAATATTTATCACTGATATCATTCATCCGCTGAACTAGATTTTTTGTATTCTCAGATTCACTATAACGATGATCACGTAATTGTCGTTTATGTCTACGATAATGTTTTTTAAAACTTTGTTGTATCTCAATAAAAGACTGGTCATTTAATCGATCTAATAACTGCTCTCGATCATATAAGTATTCATTCATATCTAATAGCAATTCGATGAATGCACCGATGGAGGCTGAATAATAAAAATCGGCTTCATAAATTTCATCAAACTGGATTAGCAGATCTGCTAGGTTATTATAGAAGTTACGAGGCTGAAGTTTTTTAATAGAAATATCTTCAACGAAATATTCAATCTTGATTAAGACTTTTGATTCATTTAAATTATTGCTCACGAGCATCTCTTATGATGGTTTAAATCATATAAAGAAGATCTCTGTAATTATTCACTTAACTCACCACCTATAAATTAACTAGTATGATTATTTAATTAAATAATATTAATAACCCAAATATTTAACTTTACAAAACAGGCCAACACAAACGAAATTCAAAGGAATTTTTCTAAAAAAAATCAAGCAATAGTTATCCAGAAAATTATCTTATAAAGAATTTAAAATCTCACCACATCATATCTTGTTAAGTAAATTATCATCTAGTTTTCTCCTCTATCAAAGCAACAAAGCTATCTATCCACCAAGAGTGAAAACGATAGTTCTTCAGCTTCATTAAATTCATACAACCTTAACTTTAAGAGTAGATACTTTCTAAACTACTAAAAAATTCAACAAATACCACTAAAATCCACTAAAAACCCTTCTGTATAACAACTACATATATATAAATACTACTTAAGAAACTATTAAAATTCATATAAAATTACCACCCAAATTCTACGATAAACACTACAGAGATATCTACAAATGCCTGGATTCAATACATTGGAAGATAAAATAAAAAAAGAACTGAAAAAGTATCAGGATGAGGAAATGTTTTGGATATACGATATTATTTTAAAAATCAACTCAAACAGCAAAGATTATCTTAAGTCTCGTTATATAAGTGGAATTACAAATTTCAATCAATTAAGGGAATTAATTATCGAGGAATTACTAAAAAGTGAAAGCGAAGATAAAATTAAGTACCGTTTTGAAGCAATTAAAAATGCAAAAATAAAATTCATTAAAAATGAAATTTTTAATGAATTTAAAAAAGATTCAAGATTATGTTTATTTACATTATCATCTTTAAACAAACATTCTTTGAATAAAAAAGAATCACAAATAGATCTCGATTATTTAGTTGAAGACAACTCGATAGAAATTCTAACCGAAACACTCCTTGTAACAAATAAAGACTTTAAATTTATTTCTGAAAAATATATTTATATAAAATTTATTATTAATATATTTATAAATAAAATCTCCGAGAGAAAATTAATTAAAATCAAGCAAGAATATAAAAATAAAGTTAAACAAGAAATAAATAGTTCTACTAAGTTTAATGACCAGTATTTCATCAATTGGTCTTATGATTACTTAATATCAAAAAAGCTTAATTTTAAAAAGGCATCACATTCCTGCCACAACAATGAGGATAAAAAACTATTTATCATTTCATACCTTGACTTTCTATATCTCAGTGATCACCAAGAGCATGAGATTTTAACAATCAGAATGAGTAAAGCATGGAGTCAAAAAAAGTTCAGAGATGGCAATAAAGTAAAAAACCCCTACCATATCCCGCTAACAAAAAAGGCCAAAGAAGAACTGGGGAAATTATCAGATTTCAAAAATCTATCCGAATCTGATATCTTGGAGCGCCTTATCAATCAAATGTTTCTGAACGAAATGTGTGATAAAGATGGAAATCTAAAGTACTGAGCAACCAACCTGATCCTTAAAATCAGCAAATTATTTTCAACACCTTAAATTAAAAATATAGCTCTACTTTTATGATTATCGTACCTTACTTGCTTAATTTAAGCTTTTCAAAAAAAGAGGCTTTCCCCCTCTTTTTCTTATATTACATTTTGCAAGACCAATTTTTTACTCGCTCCCCGTACCATTCCATAATTTTCACCCTCTCATCCCAGTACTGTGCTCGGTTATATGCAGCACGAATTCTGTTCTGAGGAACATGAGCAAGCTGACGCTCAATAGCATCGGGATTAAACAGATTTGATTCATTTACGACTGTACTGAATAGCGATCGAAAACCATGTGTTGTCATTCGACCTGCATAGCCTGAACGCTTAATAACTGCCAAAATGGATTCACTCCGCATCGGTTCTTTATTATTTAGACGATGAGGGAAAAGCAATTCTTGATTATGGGTAAGTCTTAAAGCTAGCAGTTCTTCAATCATCATATCAGTCAGCGGTACACGATGCGGAAGACGATTCTTCATACGATCTTCAGGGATATCCCACTTACGCCCTTCCAAATCAAACTCCCCCCATTGCGCTTGTAGTAACTCACTAACTCGAACACCAGTAAGCATAATGAGAATGATGGCATGATGAGTCTGAGCATCACTTGGATAAGCTCTCACTTTTCTTAGAAATTCAGGCATATCTGAAGCAGGTAATGATGCTAAATTTTTCACACGCTTATTTTTCAGCGCATAAACCAAATCACCCGCAGGATTATCGTAACGATATCCATGAGCTATGGCATATTTCATGACCATCCCACAACGAGACAAAGTACGTTTAGCCACTTCAAGTGAGCCTCTTGCCTCAATCCTTTTGATAATCTGCAAAATTTCAGGTGCTTGAATTTGGTTAATACGCTTATTGGCAAGAGCAATATAAAGCTCATCTAACGAAGCTCGAACATTGCTAATGTGTTTAGTTGACCACGTTTTTTTTTGATTATTAAATCAATCTTCTGCAACCTCTTGAAAAAAAGGCTGCATCTCTTCGACCTCAACTGTATTTTTGAGTTTATACCTCAGATCAAGTGCTATCTCTCTTGCATGTTTTAGACTCAGCTCAGGATATATACCTAATGCTTTGGACTTCCTTTGCCCATTTTCCGTATATCGGATAGACCAATATTTTTTCCCATTCGGATCGATTCGTAAAGAGAGACCATTGATATCAGAAAGGCGGTACTGTTTCTCTTGCGGTTGTGCTTTTTTACACATCACATCAGTAAGTGACATATTTTTGTCCCACTTAATTAAACTTATTTAGTGGGTCAAATTGTCCCAATATTGACCCACATAAGGCAAAAATAGGGTCAAATAGCTTAGGACAGTATCGGACAATACAGCCAATAAAAAAGCCCTTAAACATTGAGTTTAAAGGCTTTTTTACATTCATTCGAACAGCTCTGAATTGAATTTTGGTGGGGTGGCGACAATTGAACTGGATTCATAAGCAACTGTTATTTAATTATAAAATTTAATATTAAAAATAAGGGATACACGTGGGGATACAAATTACTTGCTGCTGGGCTATTTTCTTCGAGTTTGGTTGCTATATCGGGAGTACAACTCAAAGTATATTACTCAACACTTATCCCTATTATTATTTCGCCTCCTTGCCCTCCACTTAGTCTAGAAAGTGAGGTTTCACACCTACCACACTCTTACATTTTCTATCTAAGCCCTCTAAACAATATAATAGATTGGTCTTCCCTAAAAATGATAACTAGCAGCTTCGTTACAATGTTGCCAAGTTATTAGATAAGAAGTAGATACGATGAGTGATGCAAATAACGCCGTTGATATAATAGATTCAGATAAAAATAAGAAGATAAAAACACCGAAAGAAATTGAGAAAGAACTTAAAAAGCTCAAGCGTTATAAAGTTGAAAGTGAAAAGTCATTTCTTTACTCACTCCAGAATACAAAACGCTTAGCCGATCTGATTAAAGAACACGGCGGTCTCATCAGGTACACACCAAATAAAGGCATCAGTATAGATAAGGCCAGCTATGAAAAAATGCCTGAGCCAATACAAACGCAATTCAAGTATGGATTAGGAAAACTGGAAAAATACTTTTCTATTTTGTATGAAGCTGATTGCCAAGCACGTGCTTTTAATGCCTATCTGTATCTGTTAGAAATGCAATATCAAAAACATAGAATTCTCAACAGTCCAACAAAATATGCAAAGGTCACTTTAACTGAATGGCGTAATTGTGTATCAGAAGTAATGGCTTTAGATTCTGTGCATCTGGATAGGATAGAAAAGTATTTAATTGATAGCGGTAAATTACTTTATTGCTGGAAAAGAGGTACAAAGTGCTTAACCAGCTCAATGGAAAAAAACGGTGAAAAACTGAATTTAAAAGAAGATTACCGCATCAGTTTTAATGAATGGATGAATACAAATAGAATTGTTTATTTGGAGATGGATGTACTAAAACTAGCGTTCCCATGTAGGTAGTCATTTCTGACTTAACACTAAAAACAAAATCCCTTTTTTTTGATCAAAATGACATTATTTTTGACGTTTAACCACCCAAAAATATTTATATATAATTCATTAACTTAAAGGCAATGGAACTAGTCATTTTTAACGTCAGATTTTAGACCTATTATTTAGTTCGTTTGGCTATGGAATTGACACAGAATGACCACCTCCCCCAACTATAAAAACAGCTGGACACCTGAACGTAGGAGAAAGCAACGTGAACGGATTATGCAAAATAAGCCGTGGCTTAAATCCACCGGACCAACAACAGAAGATGGAAAAAAGGCCTCAAGCCAGAATGCTCGATCTAACTTTGCAAATCTCGCATGTGCAGAGCTGGATCAATTGATGAAAAAACAGGTCAAGCTGTTAAAGAAACTTTCAAATCTAGATTTTGAACAGGATCTACAGGACATTGAAAATGAAATTACGGGAATCAAAAAAATTTTAGGATCTGGAACTACTCGTAAATCACTAAAACAAACTAATAAATAATGACTGCATCATTTATCCATGAGTATTTAAAGATGACTTTTAGCAATCAATCCAAAGCTACTGCTGTAATCCTAAGTGCAGATATTGCCCTAAAACAAGCTGGTTTAGCACATAAAGGTATTATCACTGATACAGCAAAGTTACTGCTGTCTACCGCCCACGATCATCAAACCACTGTAGACAACGCATATAGCATTCTATGTGAAGAATATAAACAATTAGAAGAACAGCAAAAACGGCGCAATGATGAAGCTGTCAAAGCTTATGATCATCATATTGCTAAGAATCAAGGTGAGTTGAAGCAAATTAAACAGGATATTGAAAGACTAACAACGGAAGTTTCTTCTTTAGAGAAAGACTTACAGCGTAAGAAAGAAATTCATGGCCAGCAAGAAGGACGATTAAAGGCAGAAGGCCTTACCCAAGATCAGATTAAAACCGTATTGGGTATGGGTAAATCCTTAGATGAAGGTAAAATTTTAGAAGAAATTAAATATAAGAATGAAATCAAAATTCTACTGAATGAACGTACTGATGAGATTTATACAGAAGCACGCTCTATCAAAGAAACAGTTATCTATACCCAGTAGTGACACTCCACTGAATTAAATAGTTCCCACACCCACATGCAATGATTTTTTGCATGTGGCTCATAAAAGGTTATCAAAGTGACTCAAGCTGAAAAGATTAAAACTGAACTCTCAAATTATCGTTATTACAAAAACAAGTTTGGAGAGGCCCATCCCCGGACAATGGATAAATTGCTAGAAATAGCCGATTTAGTCCCTAGAGAATGGATCGCTGATAAAGATACAGCATTGAGCAAGTTTGTTGCTTCAGCGCGGCTTATTAATGATTTGCGTAAAAAGAATGAATAAAACTTAATTTTGAGCTTTGCTTTAAAAAAAATGCCTTATTCCCAACGTATTCCGTCAACCTAAATTAAGTTTCACGCACAGCTGAATTCACTGTATTTTATTAATTAAAATATTAAAATTAATTTAGATAGCCCTGCTTTTAATATTTAGGGGTTATTAGATATTGGTCAGCTATAATTAGTAATTTGGACTATAAATCAGTAGAAGCAAGAGAACAGTTATATTTAAAGAGGGAATTATGGAAGTCACAAAAGATTCAATTGCTCAAAAATACAATTTTTCTAAATGTGTAATCTGTACACATAAATTTATGGATGAGGATCCAAACCCATGTAGTGATGAGCATATTATTCCTGAGTTTCTTGGTGGAAAGTTGAAGGTAAAATTTTTATGTAAAATTTGCAATAATAACTTAGGTGGGGGGGTCGAAAGCCGTTTGGCCGTTTCATTTTTTGGCAAGGCTCATGCACATCAGTATCAAATAAAAGGTAAAAGTGGCCGTGTTCCTAACTCCCCTTTAGTGGGCAATTATGAATATAACAATACAACTATTTTTTTTGCTCCAGATTACACGATCAAAATGCACCCAGCTATCGAATGTACTGTTCGCGAGGATGGAGGTATAACATTTAAAGGAAGTATCGATGCGAATAATTTAGAAAGCTCAAAGCAAGAATTGGTTACCATGATAATAAGAAAATTTAAACAACAGGATAGAGAGGTAAATAGGGATAGTATATATGAGCAAATCAGCGCAAATATTGATAATTTGCCAAGAAGTGTTCATGAGAAGCCTAAGATTAATATTAGGGTTTCTATAGATCTAAGTGATATTCAGTTATTGCATTTAAAAATTGCTTATGAAATCTTGTGTATTCATTTTGGCGAAGAAATTATAGATGATAGTTTTTTTGATAAGTGGAGATTATCTTTACAGCATCAAGTAATTGATACTTCTATACCTTATGGTAATAAGAGTTTTTTTGAGACCATTGAGCATTTAAAAGATCTTTCGCCAGGTACTATTAATTTTACTAGTTTTGAGGAAGGACACTCAAGGAATAACATATTAATAATATTATCCCCTAATGCTATATTTGTAAGATGTCTTGGTTTTTGGGGAGTTTTTAAAATTAATAAATCAGAGTCTCTATTTTTGTATGAACATGGTGTTCTAGATGGGAAATTACAACAATATAATTATGATGAGTTTATTATCAGATTTATAAATATAAAGTCTATAGCTGCATTAGATCAAATCTGAGATATTCAACCAGCTATTAATAATCTTAAAATAATAATTTGTGGATTTTAAATCTAGAATTAATTTCATTTATGAAATCCCTGTAAAGCCCCATCAAAGGGGCTTATAAGCATCAAAGCAATTGCAGCACATCAGCTCTAATCTCTGTCACTTCCTTTTTATTGCCGCTATGGTCTTTCCACTTCCTTGTACGCAATGAGCTTTCATATAAATACCGCCTTTCTTGAGGTACTTACTGGCAAACAAACTTAATCTGGAGCCAACCAAGCATTTAATGGACCCACATCACTTTTGACTCCATAAGCATATGAAGATTGGTGAGAAGGAGCTCCTTGATAAAGAATATAATTACAAGTTATTTCAAGCTCTTTATAAATTACATTATCTGTAGCACAGCAATATAAAAGTGCTATGCCTATATCCTTACCATTTTTTGAGGCTCGTACAGTTATGTATTCACCTTGCTTGATAGGCTGACCAAAAGAATGGCATTGCCAGCCATTGTCCCTGAGCATTTTTACTATTTCATCGTTCATTTTAGATGAAAGAATTGCTGAACGACCTAACCAACCATCATCAGAGGCAGTAGGGTTAAAAGGCAAACAATTATTAATTTGTAATTGCTGCAAGGTATGCTTTTTAATGACTTGCATGTTTAAGCAAGCAAAAACATCATTACGAAAAGATTCTGATCTTTTATCAGGAGTTGGTGAAAAAATTGACAGCTTAGATTCTCTTAATGCAAAACACTCAATAAAAGCAAGAGCTTGTATTAATCCCATAGCACGGAAAAAATTAGAAGGATTTTGCCAAATTTCAGACTTTGCATGTGCGAAAAAATGTCTATTGAAACCTGATGTATTTTTATAATGCTTAGTTTCCTTATAAAAACTATTTTTAAGCCAATTACCAATGAGTTCTATGATTTTAATACGTTCATTCATTACCTTTAAAACATCAAGGTCTATGTATTCTTTAGGTATCCAGTCAACTCCCTGAATATGATCGAAAGTTATATTTTTTTGGGCTTGTTTTATACATTTGTCAACTTTATCAATCAATTTTAGATCAGTGGATGAACTATCAATAATAGAGGTTAAAATATTTTCAACGATTGGGATTAGAGATGCTATAGAGGTAACTCTCATTCCACTATAGAAAGCCAAAACCGATTCTCTAATTACTGGTACATGTTTTGATATAGCTATTGAGTTAGGCAACGTTTGTACAGTGACTGGTATAATATTAGAAAAATTATATACCGTTGAAAAGAAGTGCTCAAAACGTTCTTGAAGCTTCTCCCTAGTAAAATAATCTTGATAGCCAATTTTCAAATTAGCTACTTTAAATCCATTACTTATCTGTTCTCGACTCATAAACACTGGGGGAAACCAGTCCACTTTAGCCCAAAACTCTTCTTCTTTTTGGCAAGGCAAAATATTGTTCTGATAATTTTCTATTTCTGATAATTTTTGTCGAGGTAATAGTGCTGTTGAAGCATCTTTTAATGTAATTTTAATTGCTGGAATATTCTGATTGAAACCAAAATCACATTCTTCAATTTTTAAAATCTCACATCCTTTTTCTATACAGTAATTTCGTACCTCTTCTAAAGTTATTGATGACATTTTATTTAGCTTATTAAGTTCATACCAAACCCCTCTAATTTTTTTTAATTTTTGCTCTGACATGATGAACCTGAATATATAAAGTTGAAATTACCTATGTAAATTAACCCTCACTAAAAAGGGCAAGAAAAACTAGATTAACCTTAGCACATCAACTCTCATTTTCATCACATGAATTTCCTTGCCAACTTACTCTTTTAACCTGACATTTCTAATTTTTTGATAGAATCACTTCGAACCCATTATATGGAAGATTAGTTCTCAACATAGACCATCAATACTAAAACCATGATTCAAATGAATATATATTCACAATATTCATTTGATGATTAATCTGTTGGTTTGTATAGCTGTCTTTTTTACTGTGACAAGTGTGACGTTTGTGACGTATCTAATTAAGGTTATGTTTTATATATATTTATCTAATAAAAATACGTCACACTCATTGAATAATCTAACTCATTTCAATTGTGACGTTGTGACATGAAAATGTGACGTTTCTCCTTGAGCTAAAATATGCGTCACACTCGTCACAGTCACGTCACACTATTGAATATAGCTTTAAATAAAAACTGTGACGCATTAAATATTATATATAACAGTGTCTTAAAGCTAAAATAATACATCACGTCACACGCGTCACAGTGAGTAATCATCATGTTTAGATTTCATTATTAAAGTTCTGTATAGCATCAACCTTAAAATGCATCATGGTTGGACGTGAACCATCAGGCAGCTTACCGCCCATCCGCTTGGTATAACGGCCATCTTCACAATCAAGCCATCCGCTTGCCTTTAAAACCTTCTTAGCACTGGCTTCATTCATACCGATGCACATTTCCTTTTTAAACATGATTGTTGATACAAGGTAATGCCCTGAATCAGGGTCGTAGTAGCCGACACGGTTATTGATACGTGGGCGCAGAACTTCACCATCTGCCTGTCTAATCACGGTTAGATCTTCAAAACGGCTTGTGCCATTGGCTTCAAAAAATGCCTTGATATGCTCCAATATTTTAGTTTCTTCCATGTTCTCGCCGTTGCCTAGATTACCTAACCAAGTGTTAAAACATTGCGCTACAGCCTCAAATGCGCGTCCCTGTTTCCACCCTGTAATGCCTGCTTGTGTTGCCAGTTCTCCAGCAGTGGCCACAAGTGCAAAACGGCGTAAAACACGGCTGGCTTGGCCGTTCTTTATTTGGCTGTGCTGTTCAATAAAGCTGTCCAGCAGGGCTTGGGCTTTCTCCATGACAGCATCTTTATCCTTAGTCAGATATTCCAACCATTTGATACCCGCATGACCATAATGCTTTGATGCCAGTTCATTTATGCGGTTGCCAATATCTTGCGGTGCTGTGCCGTAGTTAATGCAGTCAAATACGCCGTAGCCTTTGCCTGCATCACTAGGAATGTGTGCAAAGCGCAGTAATAGCCCTGCATCCAGTTCGATATTGCCACGGCGCAAATGCTCCTCAAGGGTGACTTCACCAGTAGAGGTATACATGAGGCTAAATTGCTTGGCATCGCGGTTTTTACCTGACTTGCTGCTTCGGGCTTTACCTTGGCCACCTGTCAGCATATAAACAATATCCGACACGGCTTTGGGTACAGCTTGGCGTAGTTCATCCAGATTTAAGAAGCTATCGTTTCTAAGCTCTGCCTCATTCTCTAAAGCATTGTCCGTGGTACGCCATGACTTAGAGATATGCTTAGGATTACCCCATATACTGCATGATGCTTTGGTAACGGTACTTTTCCCATCTGTTGATGAACCATAGATATGAAAACCGCCACTTTCAGCACCTAAAGGCAAAACCAATTGCCCTGAAAATGCACTTGAGAATGCCAGTACCGCTAAAGCATGAGGTTCAATTAATTGGCTCAATTGCTGCCATTCTTGAAAACTCCCCGATACGGTGTAAGGGCTTTTATTATCACTGTGAAAAAGTAGTTCTTCATCTTCACTGTTGCCATAGGTTTTATTGGGTGTAGCAAAACAGTAGCCATGCCATCCTGCACGATCTACACACCTAAAGCGTTGCTCTATCGGGTAATCCTGAATGTAGTTAATAAATACATTTTTCTTATAGGCTTGGCGTGGTGGCATCAGGCCATGATTGGCAATAATTTTTAAGGCTTCCTGCGCTTCCCCCATAAAATGCTCATAAGGGATTAATAATCGGTGCAAGGTATTGTCCTTGTCATGAAACTGAATAACACGCTTCCAGTTGTCATTATTCAGGCTTCTCGCCTCACCTAAAATAATGGCTGAATGACAAATAAAAGTTCGGGTTTGCTTAAGCTCCCCATCTTCATCTCTTTTTTCTTTAATCAGATATAGGCCATTGTCCAAAATATGCAGGAATGCACCGTCATCCATCCTAAAAGGTTTGGCCAAGTGGCCTTTAGGTAACAGACTAAATTTAGGCAGTTGCTCTATAGCTTCATCAATAAAAGCATTCACTTCCTCTTTGCTGTCAGTTTTTAATAGCTCAGTGAGAAACTCAGCATCCATAATCGTTTGATACTGATTCAGCAATCGAACTGTCGTATTTTTCTCTAGGCTTTGGAATGCTTCAAGCTGAATATGTTCAGGGCGTACAGGCATATATAACTGCGTATAGCCTGCCTTTAATAACTGATTAATCACAAACTGAATTTGATCAAAATCAAATGGCTTAAGTTCGCTTTGCTTGGTATTACATAGACTGGGTAATATCACCAATGCCACGGCGTAACCGGTTTGAGCAATCTTAAAGAATGCCTCTAGGCTATAGGTAATAATGACAGATTTATCTTGGTGAAAATCTCCATAGTAGGCAAAGCCTTTGGCCAATCCATCAGGAATGACAACTACACGCTGGCCATCCTGTAATACAGCACATTGAACAAGCTCTAATTGACCATTCACAATAGGTAGAATCACAGGGCTTTCGTACTGAATACCGTTAATCTCTACATTGCTTTGATCAACATAGATCGGCTGTTCAGGACTACCAAAACGCTCAATGATTGAATGGTTTAGATATACTGCATCCAGTGGATTTAGGGTGGTGCATTGCGTTAATATAGTTGCAGGCTGAGTTAGGCCATGCTGAAAGTTTTGTTGGGCGGTGTCATTCATAGTGATACCGCCTTTTTATTTGCTTCCCATTCTTTCAGATACCTTTCACGATCAACATCGTAAGAATCCGTATGGCTTTCAGCCAAATATTCAGAGAGGTTTATTAAGCGTTCAAGATTTGCAAATGCAGCAGGATAAACATCTTTTTTTGCTACAGACTGCTTAACTTCTTCGACTTCTTTTTTTATTTGTCCAAGTAAGGTGTAAAGCCATGAAGTATTTTCATAAACTAAGGCATAAGTGTCATGTAGATCGCCAGCATCATAAGTTTTAGGCGTATTTTTGGAATTGATTTGATTATTCATTGTTAAGCCTCCACTAGATCAGTAGGGGTATATTCCTGTTCCAGTTGTTGGCTTAGTTCTATATGGTCGCTTACCATCATGTTGGTAATAACCAACAATCGTTTTAAATTATCTAGATAATTTACAGGAATGCCATACGCTTGATGCAAACGCTCTTTGGCTTGGTTAAATTCAGTAAGGATTGCACCCAACATGGCATGAGTGTCAGCAGATTGTTCATGTGCAAGGCTGTACGCCTCATATAATTCTATAGTGTTGTGTTGAGTGGAATTGATTTGTGTAGGCATGATTAATGCGCTCCTTTGTTGCTTAAGGGAGCTTTGCCATTCACGACCAAATGAGGGTGGCAAAGCTGAAAAGGGTTGGTCGACAGGGAACAAAGGAAACCTGCACACTCGAAAGTGTCCCTCTCCAGCTCCGCCATAATATGCGAACGCATAGAGATTTTACGCACAAAAAAAGCCCTTGCGGACTGTGCGCCTTTGTTACTATTGTAGCCGACCAAAGCTAATTCACCATGTGGGTGAACACGCTTAGCATAAGATGGTTTTGTACAGCTTGCAACAGGAAAAACAGTTATTGCCCGAACTGAGAACAATTTTAAGAGGTTTTTCATGCGCCTATGCCTCCAATACAGCTAATTGACTGGCCAAAGCTGGGCGGTTGGCTTTAAAGTTTTGAGCAAATAAATTTAATGCTGTTTTGCGCTGCTCATAAGTGCATTGAGAGCCAATCAAAATTAGGTCTTGAGCTTCCAGCTCTGCCAATAAATCCAATTCATCGTATGAAAGGCTATCACGGTCTAAACCAGTGAATTGGCCTGTTATAGCCCAATTGATCAAGCGCGCTTCATTCATGTAATGATGGGGCTTTGTTTCCTTGCCTAATTGCTCGCGTGAAAGTTTTAATACGGCGGATACAGCTTTATAAGTTGCGGCCGCTTGATGACGTAAACGGCGTTTATCAAATATTGGGTGATTGCCCCTTAATAAGTAGTCGATCTGTTCGTCACACCAAATAGCAAAATCAATATCTAGCCACTGGGCAAAGCGCACGGCTAATTTGGGATGCAGCCAAGTGCCTTGTGTAAATAACTTTGAATTACCTTTCTGGGTTTTTACAAAATCAGTGATGCGGGATAATCTCGTATCACTTTTTTGATTTTCTCTTTTAACAAGGGCATCAATATAACGTTGTGTATCTGGCAGACGTAGCCAGTCATTCGGTTTTTTATTAAAGCGATTCGATGCTTGAGTAGCATTAAACCAACCCTGCTCATTAAAACTAAGTTCATGGCCATCATATTGAGAAGTAATTAGTCCTTTCATGCTTCAACACCTCCCATAAACGTGTCAAACAAACGGCTTAAACTACCGCCGTGTAGGACTAGAACGTCTTTGGCTTCATTGTTCTGCATCAATTGATTCATGCCGTCTGTAATGCTTTGAACGCCCTCACCAACGGCAATCAGTTCAATAAAGCTACATGGCTCTTTGTTTACGATTAGATCGGCTTCAATGTCGCTTTCAGTGCTGGTTCGGTAGGACGCTAATACATATTGATTCATGGTCTAGCCCTCATTGCACACGGTTGATATGGATATTTGAGTTCATCAAAATACCGTCATTGGACAGCCCGACCTTTTGGCGGTTATCCATCATCTGCAATAAATGCTGTTCAGCATCGTCAATACTGATACCGAAATGTTTAGCAATGTCATCTAAGCTATACATAGCTTCGCCATCATCGGTGTATCCGCTTACTGGTGGCAGTAGATTCAATTCTTTGGCTTTGGCACTCATTTCCGCTTTGATATGATCAGGCGTGTAGTGCATGGTCAGAATAAATGCCTGTTCTGTGATGGCGTGGTCTTCACCGTACTGGACCAACATGGCTTTATAGTGGTCAAAGGCTTTGAAAAACTCAGGGGGTGTATGATTATTCATTGTATAACCCCCTCAAAAGTAAGCTCTAGATTGGTTTTGCACGTTTCAATACGTACAGCATTCAAGTGCTTTTCACGTTTACGGCGGTGCATACCATGACTGTGAAATGAACCCTTATCTTTGGATTCTTTTTCTTGCATACATAGACGGTTTAATTCTTCGTATGCGGTCTGTCTTGCTGAATATGAACCTGTTTTGCGAATGGTTGGCAGTACCTCGGCAAATACCCAGTTTTGGAAGTTAATAGCTGCGGGTTTATTGGATCGGAAAATGATGCGGTATAAATTCGGTTCATTTATAAATTTTACTTTCTGAGTACCGCCATTTGTAGGGATGTGGCAATCTGCCATACCCTTTGCATCTAAGTCACGTAATAGGCGTGATGTGCGGTCTACAGATAAAATACGACATACATCAGTAAGACAAAATAAAGGCTCGTTGTTCCCATCAAAGACAACACGAACGCCGTGTTCATTGAAATTAAAAGTAAATGGATTCATACCTGCGCCTCTTTTAAGGCGGGCCAATACTTGGGTTTGATGGTTCATGATTAAGCCTCTAATACTGCGAGGCTTTGCTTTTGGCTGTTATGCCACTCTACAAGCTCAGCATAGTCGAAATAGACTGGTGCTTGTTTGGTATCACCTTCTTTGATCGGGCGTGGAAAAGAGGCATCGGTACGTACTTTATGGCGCAGTGCTTCACGGCTTATATCCAGTAGCTCACAAGCTGTTTTGAATTGGACACGAATTGGTTTGATCGACATAAAAAAGCCCATACATGAAAGAATATGAGCTTAGTATGTTTATGATTTTTATTTATTTAAACCGCTATGCACGCACACCGTACGGTGTGCGTGCATAGCGTACGGTGTGCGTGCTGTGTGCTTGCAAACCGTAATTAATTAACCTCGATCCTGCTTAAGCCAATAATTCAGATTATGGAGTCATTGGCTTAAGCAGGATCGAGGTTAATTAGGTTTTTTATTATCTCTAAGTTGCTTTTGAGAGTCGCCTATCCATTTGACTACTGTTCTATGAGATACGCTCACTTCACCACCTTTTATTAAAGCATCTGCAAATTTGGCACGACTTGGAAATTCATGTTTGCTATTCCATTTGTTTAACACTGTTTTCTTCTCCTGCTCATATGTTTTAGCCTTGGCATTTCCACCAATAGAGAATTTTGCAGATACAATAACTTTGCCAATTTCAGCTGAATAATATTCATTCTTGGCCGCTAATGTTGAACCGTAAACCCTATTTGCAATGCATAGACAATTTAAGATTTGCTCATTATCATTTTGCTCAATAAAAAATTCAGTTAGTGCTATCCATAAAAAAGTAGAAAATAATCCTCTCTCTATAATATTGTCTAAATTGTTCTTAAGATCTTGATTTATAAATTTTTCAGCTAATCGTATTGTCGATTTTTTTGTTATTTCATAATTCCCATTAGTATTAGTGATTTCTAGTTTTGCTTCATCGGTCAACGCATACATTTTTGCGCTTAGTGATAGCATATGATTACTTTCACTTATTAAATTATTTTGTTCATACAAAAAAAATAAGTCTGAATCTAACTTGACTCTTAGAGCCTGTATTTGATTTCTTACCTGCTCAATCATTGTTATGCCTCCCACAGCACACCCAAAATAGAAAAAGCTAAATCAATCGGATTGGGCATCCGACTTTCGCCCCGTCAGGCTAGACTTAGCAAACTGAATATAAACGGTATTTAATTATATTTATATGTATTTGGGTAAGTTATGCGACAAGATACATCACTTAACCTTTTTAAACTGAATCACTGTCTGATCCGCTATTTCTTCTAAATGGTTTGCATACCACTGCATCATGTTTGCCCTATCCTGTAGGTATTGAGCTTTGTTATATACCCCTGCTACGCCGTCCTTAACATGAGCTAAAGCAGCCTCAATATGACGTTCATCAAAGCCACGGTTATTTAATAAGGTACTGGCGATATGTCTAAAACCATGTGGTGTTTGTCTACCCTCAAATCCCATTCGACGTAATGCCATGATAAAAACAGTATCTGATTTGGGTTTGCTCTTGTCCGATCTACTAGGGAATAGATACTCAGAATCAGTTTCATAGGTTTTTAATTCTTGAAGTATCGCTACTGCTTGCTTAGGTAAAGGCACAACATGCTCACGGCGTTTCTTCATGCGTTCCTCTGGGATATTCCATAAACCTTGTTCTAGGTCGAACTCATCCCATTTAGCCCCTCTTAGCTCAGTAGGGCGACAAAACAGCATAGCTAAAAGCTGTAATCCCATTCTTACGTCCATAGTGGGGTAATTATTAATTGCTCGGATTAATGTTGGTAATTCCGCCTCACTCACATGAGCCATGTTTTCTTTTTTACCTTGCTGTAAGTATTTTTGAATACCCTCTAATGGGTTGTAATCAATTCGCCCTGTGACCTTTGCAAAGTCATAAATATCACGACACATGGCACGGACACGGTTCACCTGTTCATATATACCCTTTGACTGCTGTATACCTTTTAAATGATTCATCCATTCAATAGGTTTGATTGTGGTGTACAAGCGTTTACCAAAAATTGGAAATATATGCTTTTCTAATGCACCCTTATTTCGGGTCATGGTGTCCTGCACCCAAGTATTAACTTTCGTGTCTAACCACTCACGAGCTAATATTTCAAAGGTCGCGTTATTTTGCTCGAGCTCTTGGAGTTTTCTTTCTTGCTTAGTAATGATTGGGTTTTCACCTCTGGATACATCATCTAAAAGTTCTTTAGCTTTCTTACGTGCTAATTGACCACTGATTTCAGGATAACCACCCAAACCCAACCACGACCATTTACCATTAGGCTTTTTATATCGAAGTTGCCATGACTTATTACCATCGGGTTTTACTCTGATATACAGGCCATTGCCGTCAAGCTCACGATATTCTTTTAGTTCTGCTTCAAGATTGGCAATTACAGTATCAGACAAAGGACGGCGTTTTATTTCTGATCTTTTCATTTAACCGTGTATCCCTTGAGTTCAATATTTATCAAAGGATACATGTGGGGATACATGGAAAGCAACACTATATGCTTTTATGTTTGGTTATGATTAGGCATAAAAAAAGGCTTAACCCCTTTAGGATTAAGCCTTTTAGTTCCAAAACTTGGCATATTTTGCCATGTTCGGGAAGGTATTTGGTGGAGGTGGCGGGAGTTGAACCCGCGTCCGCCAGCACTACGCTCGAGAATACTACATGCTTAGATATCGTCTATTGTTTTAACTCTTTGTGACCCGACGAACAGGGTACAAATCGCGATCCTCTTAATTTAGTACAAAACCCCAAGGCTTGGTTTTATACGGACTTGTGTGCGTGCGCTTCAGTCGGACTCTCTAACCACAAGTATTCGGAGAGGCGGACAAGCTGCCCTTAGGCAGCTAGAGCGTATGATTCGTCGTTTGCGACTAAAAAATGCAAATTTGATTTACGAGAGAAAATGCGCTCTCGGCATGCATCTATGAGTTTCATCACCAGCGTCGAAGCCAGAAACACCCCCAAAGTACAGCGCAATCATAGCATAAATGTCAAAAATTACGATGTAATTTCTAAACTTTTACATAACTAGATGCGTTTAATTACATAATTGAGCTAATATTTTACTT
Source organism: Acinetobacter sp. ANC 4973 (assembly GCF_002135275.1). Classification (NCBI taxonomy): domain Bacteria; kingdom Pseudomonadati; phylum Pseudomonadota; class Gammaproteobacteria; order Moraxellales; family Moraxellaceae; genus Acinetobacter; species Acinetobacter sp. ANC 4973. The sequence continues at coordinate 96,394 of NZ_NEGM01000008.1, read as the reverse complement.
TTCAAGTCTAATAATAGAAAAAATTATGAGTTATTTACTTGCACTCGATCAGGGGACGACATCTAGTCGTGCGATTATTTTCAATGAACATGGAAAAGTTCAGGCAACAGCCCAACGTGAAACCCACATCAAAACACCGCATTCGGGCTGGGTGGAACAAGATGCTCAAGAAATCTGGACAACACAAATTGCAGTGGTGCAACAGGCTCTAGCATCGGCTCGCATTCTGGCCAAAGACATTAAAGCGATTGGACTGACCAACCAGCGGGAAACCACCATCGTTTGGGATAAACGAAATAGTAAACCCCTATCCCCTGCGATTATTTGGCAAGACCGTCGTGCAACGGAGTGGTGTAACCAACTCACACTGCAAAATTTACACGATAAAATTCACCATAAAACAGGTTTACGCATCGACCCCTATTTCAGTGCAGGGAAATTGTTTTGGCTACTGGAAAATGTAGCAGGTTTACGTGAACTTGCTGAACAAGGGCATGTCGCTTTTGGCACGGTTGATAGCTGGTTAATGTGGAATCTGACTCAAGGTGCGGAACACGTCATTGAAGCCAGTAATGCTTCACGCACCATGCTGATGAATCTACAGACCCAACAGTGGGATGAGGAATTACTTGAACTCTTTAATATCCCCCACTCTGTTTTACCTAAAATTATTTCATCCGACACTTATGTCGCAGATACAGCAACAGGTCTACTGGGTGCCAATATTCCGATTACGGGTATTTTAGGGGATCAACAATCTGCTTTATTTGGTCAATCTTGCTTTGAAATTGGTACAGCGAAAAATACCTATGGTACAGGTTGTTTCATGCTGTTTAACACAGGGCATGAGGTTCAATTTAGTCAGAATAAATTACTCAGCACACTGGCTTGGAAATGCCAAAATCAAACCACCTATGCCCTTGAAGGCAGTGTATTTATGGCAGGTGCCATTGTGCAATGGTTACGCGATGGTTTAGGCATTATTCAGCATAGTAATGAAGTCGAAAAGCTGGCTTGCCAAGTCAAAGATACCGATGGTGTGGTCTTGGTTCCAGCCTTTACAGGTCTGGGGGCACCGCACTGGGATAGCGATGCACGTGCTTTGCTTTGTGGTATGTCGCGTGGCACCAATAAAGCCCATATAGCACGAGCAGCCTTGGAATCCATTGCTTTTCAAGTTTCCGATGTCTTAACCGCTATGCAATCTGATATTGCACATCCTTTGAAAGAATTGCGTGTCGACGGTGGTGCCAGTCAAAATGATATGTTGATGCAATTCCAAGCCGACATTCTGAATGTTCCCGTACTTCGCCCCAAAATGCTGGAATCGACCGCATGGGGTGCTGCGGCTATGGCAGGTTTAAAATCTGGAATTTTTTCCAATATGTCTGAAATTTCAGAATCTTGGCAACTGGATCGGGCCTTTGAACCCAATATGGGTATTGATCAGCGCCAATTTCATCTGAATCAATGGCAAACTGCGTTAAAACGGTCAAAATCGGACATCTAATCAAAACTGTCTCTGCATCTCAGACGCAGAGACAGTTTTATAAACACGGCGGATTAATGCATAGGTTGACTAGCACCACCGACTTTAGGTTTAGGGCACAACCAAATGATTAATCCTGCAAAAACAAAAACCATCGATAAGATTAAAAACACATGGTTTGCTGACAAAGTTAAGGCTTCTTTATCCACTAAACTGGAAATATAACCCAAAGCACCATCTGGACTCATTCCACTTTGTATCAAAGTACTTTGTGTACTTTCAGGATGTAGATTGCTCACCATTTCACTGCGTGCAACTTTTGCTTGATCATCCCACATGGTCACCGCAATGGATGCGCCAATTGCCCCCGCCATGGTTCTTAAAAAATTCATCAGTCCTGCGGCAGATGCCATTTCATGTGGCTTAACTGAAGCCAATGCCATATTTGACAATGGAATAAAGAAAAATGGGACGGCAAAACCCTGTAAAATTTGCGGCAATGCCAATGTCATAAAGTCCGCATCAGTGGTCCAGAATGACCGCATGAGAGTCACAATCCCCAATAACATCAAACCAAAACAGGCTAAAGCACGTTGATCATATTTGGTGGACATTTTCGCCACAATGGGTGACATCATTAAGCTACCAAAGCCCATGGTGGCAGTAAGGTAACCTGCCCATGTTGCGGTATAGCCCAAGTTAATTTGTACCCATTGCGGTATCAGTACAATACTGGCAAAGAATGCCCCAAACGCAAAGGCCAGTGACAACACTGAAATGGTAAAACTACGATAGCGAAAGATCTGAATATTCACTACGGGGTGTCGTTCGGTCAGTTCCCAAATAATAAAAACAATCAATCCAACGACAGTAATCACCGCTAAAGCACAAATAAAAGTACTATTAAACCAATCATTTTCATGCCCTAGATCCAGCATCAACTGCAATGCACCAATCCAAATAATCAGTAAAAATAAGCCAATACTATCTATTCTAATTTTCGAAATAGCCGTTTCAGCAGGTTTTAATAAGCGTAATGCTGCAACAGCACAAAAAATCCCGACTGGAATATTGATAAAGAAAATCCAGTGCCAAGATAAATTATCACTGATTGAACCGCCTAAAATAGGTCCAAGAATAGGTCCTACGACGGTGGTCATCGCCCACATGCCCATGGCTTGGGATTGTTTTTCTGGAGGGAAAATACGCATCAGCAAGGTCTGGCTAAGTGGCATAATTGGCCCACCAAATAGCCCTTGTCCAATACGACACATCACCAGCATTTCTAAACTGGTCGATAAGCCACATAAAACCGAAAAAACAGTAAAGCCAATCAAACTGATGATAAATAGCCTGACTGCACCAAAACGCCCCGCCAACCATCCAGTCAATGGAACACAAATCGCTTCGGCAACGGCATAGGAGGTAATCACCCATGTGCCTTGTGAACTTGAAACGGCCAAACTGCCAGTAATATGCGGCACAGAAACATTGGCAATAGTCATATCCAATACGACCATAAAGTTAGCCAATGCCAACACAAAAGCCGCAAGGATGAGGCGCCCTCCTTTAAGGTCGCCAAATGGTACGTAGTTATTATTCATAAGCCACTACTTCGAAGCGAGGTTAATTTTCGCTTCCATAGATAAGCCTACACGTAAAGGATGCTCAGCTAATTCTTTCGGGTCAAGCGCAATTCGCACAGGTAAACGCTGCACCACTTTAATCCAGTTGCCTGTGGCATTTTGTGCAGGGATTAAAGCAAATGCTGAACCCGTTCCACCTGAAAATCCAACAACCGTGCCATGAAACTCAACCTCATCACCATACAAGTCGGAGGTCAGAACAGCTTTTTGCCCTGCTTTAACTTTGGCCAACTGGCTTTCCTTAAAGTTAGCATCGACATACAGTTTCGAAATAGGCACCAACATCATTAACACTGTACCCGGTGCGACACGTTGTCCAACTTGAATATTGCGACGTGCAATCACCCCATCAAACGGCGCTTTAATTTCGGTACGTTCTAAATCAAGGATGGCTTGTTTTAAACGTGCTTGTGCAATCAATACATCGGGAGCAGAAGTTTCATTACTACCACGGATCAATGCTTCATTGGCAGCCAAGGTACTTTGTGCTGCTTTTTGACTCGATTGCGCTTGCGCCAAGCCTGCTTTCGCCAAATCCAAACCTGCTTGTGCATTATTTACAGCACTTTGAGCAGTACTCAGTTCTTCTTTGGAAATTGCCCCAGAGGCACTGAGTTGACTACGGCGTGCCAAGTCATTTTGCGCTTTATTCAACTCTGCTTGTGCTTTAGCCACTTGTGCTTCTGCACTATGAATGCCGTCATCACTAACAAAAACTTGAGAATTTAAAGCACTGCTATTGGCCTGCGTTTGTTTGTATTGACGCTGTGCTTTCATCAATTCAGCTTGTGCCTGTGCCAGCGCAATTTCAGCATCACGTTCATTCACACGTACCAACAAATCACCTTTTTTGACTTGTTGGGTGTCACTGACCATCACATCTAAAACCTGCCCGCTGACCATTGAGGTAATGGATGCGGTTTCTGCACCGACATAAGCATTTTCGGTACTGACGGAGTGATTAAAAAACAAAGTCCATACCGCATATGCAACAGCAGCAATAATGAGTATCAATGCGACCATGCTTAAAGCTTTCTTTCGTTTTGCTTTTAGAGCAGCATCCGAAATTTGTTCATCTGGTTCTGGCAAGGTGTTTTTAGCATCTGTCATGATTATTCCTACATCCAACAGACTTGGTCACCACATATCATAGGTGTTGTTTTGATCGAGATAAAACCAACAGCTATAAAGACCATCCATGTGATGCGATGGTGTCGATGAGAAAGTCATTTTTTATTTAATATTGATGGCGCATTTTAATAACAAAAAATCATGATGCGAGAATAAAAATGTAACTGATCAGTCTTTAAAATGATTTTGGCATTGAATTGTCATTCAATGCCAAATAAATTTTTCAGTTCTATTGATTTTAACTTTACAAACTTAAAATAAACTTAATATGCATAAGATGCGATTGCCGTTGCAATCGGCTTATCCTCATCATTGACCAAGGTCATCCGCATAGTGCAACCCTTACGACCTAAACGTAAAGTTTCAGCACGCGCAATAAAATATTTACCACGACCCGGTGCCAAATAATCGACGCGCATATCGACAGTCGCCAAACGCGTTACCTTTTTAATGGTATCTGGCAGTTCATCGGCTTCCGCCTTTTTATATAACTCGCCCATTGCCGCAATTCCGCCAATACTATCTAAAATAGTCGCAGCGACCCCGCCATGCAAAATTTGAAAAGCCACATTACCAATCATAAAAGGCTGCATTTCAATATAGGCTTCAATTTGCCCATCCACCACACGCATCAGCATCTCATTGTGTTTAAAGTAAGGAGAGCTATTAAATGCATGACACAACTGTTTGAGGACAACATCAATATCGACCTTCGCGCCTAAATGTATGTTACCGGTCCAATTTTTCTCTGCTTGCGTCATAGTCTGCTCGAATACCTTAATTTGAGAAATAGCCATTAACTTATGCCCTAAAAGCCAATTCTAGGGCTACAATAGCGCTAGTTTAATACTGATCAATGAGATTGTTATGACTTATACGTTCAATCGTCCTGCATTTCCTGCCACTCGCATGCGTCGAATTCGTAAAAATGATAAATTGCGTTCTATGGTACGTGAAACCCAATTGACGACCGATCATCTCATCTATCCAGTATTCGTACTTCCGGGGCAAAACCAAACCCAAGATATTCCAAGTATGCCCAATGTTCAGCGCCTGTCTGCTGATCTGCTGTTAAAAAAATCAGAACGCTTACTGGAACTCGGGGTGTCTAAACTGGCTTTATTCCCAGTCACGCCACAAGAAGATAAAAGCCTAACTGCTGAAGCGGCTTGGCATGAAAATGGTTTAGTACAAAATACCATTCGTTTACTGAAAAAAGAGTTACCAGAAATGGTGCTCATCACTGACGGTGCGCTTGATCCTTACACCACGCATGGTCAAGACGGAATTATTGATGACACGGGTTATGTGCTGAATGATGAAACCATTGAATGTTTGATTAAACAGGCCTTAAGTCATGCTGAAGCAGGTGCAGATGTGCTTGCACCCAGTGACATGATGGATGGTCGTATTGGTGCAATTCGTACCGCGCTTGAAGCCAATGGTCATATCTATACCAATATTATGGCTTATTCAGCCAAATATGCTTCGAGCTTCTACGGCCCTTTTCGTGATGCTGTCGGTTCATCCAGTAACCTAAAAGGTGGCAATAAATATAATTACCAGATGGACATCGGCAACCGCGCTGAAGCCTTACATGAAATTGCACTGGATATTCAAGAAGGTGCAGACATGGTGATTGTGAAACCGGGGATGCCTTATCTGGACATCGTGCGTGAAGTGAAAGATAACTTTGCTATTCCAACCTTTGTTTATCAAGTCAGCGGTGAATACGCGATGCTGGCGGGTGCGATTCAAAATGGCTGGTTATCCGATGACGTGATTATTGAATCACTGATGAGCTGCCGCCGCGCAGGTGCAGATGGAATCTGGACTTATTTTGCAGAACAAGCTGCGCTTAAACTCAAAGACATGAACTAAGGACAAGTGGCGCAAGCGATGAAAATTGCCATTATTGGAGCAGGTATTAGCGGTTTAATGTCTGCTTTAGAGCTTGTGGAACAAGGATGTTCCGTCATTATTTTCGACCAGCAACACGCAGGTCAAGCCGCATCATGGGCTGGTGGCGGAATTCTCTCCCCGATGTACCCGTGGCGCTATCCGCATGCTGTGAATCAATTGGCACAACACGGAAAGTCTCTGTATTTAGACTGGAATGAAAAATTAAAGCCTATTTCAGGCATTGATTTTGAAATTCATGAAACAGGTCTACTGATTTTTGATGAAGCTGATTTTGAAATAGGATTGAATTACGCCCAGCAATTTCAACAACCAATGCAGCACGCTGAATATTTACAAGCAGAACAATTGGCACAAGTGAATCCCTTCATTCATCCGCAATTTCAACATGCCATGTATTTCCCGCAGATTGCCAATGTACGTAATCCAAGATTGTTACAATCTATGATTGGCTACTTAAAGCAGCACCCTAAAGTTGAATTTATTGAACACTGTCCAATTGAACAGTTCAATACTGTAAATGGCAAAGTTCAATCCATTCGTAGTCAAAATCAGCAAACCTATTTCGCAGACCAGTTTGTAATCACGACTGGCGCTTGGTCTAAACATTGGTCTGAACAACTCGATTTAGACATTCCTGTCCAGCCTGTACAAGGACAAATGGTGCTGTTTAAAACCCCACAAAACTGGTTGCCCACCATGTGCATGAATAAGGTGATGTATTTAATTCCACGTTTAGATGGGCATGTCGTATGCGGTTCAAGCATGGCCCATTGTGGTTTCGACACCACGCCTACTGCTGCAACCAAACAGACCATTTTAGCAGCATGTTTCGAGATGGTGCCTGAACTGGCAGCATTTCCAATCGTCAAACAATGGGCTGGCTTAAGACCAAGTTCACCGACAGGTGTGCCTTATATTGGGAAAATGCCCGAGCTTGATAATGTATGGGCAAACTTTGGGCATTTCCGTAATGGCTTATGTATGGGGCCTGCATCTGCACGCCTATTAAGACAACTCATACTGAAACAACCGACCTTGCTCGACCCAAAAGCTTTTTGTCCAACAAGACTGACTGCCAATACTTTAACGACTTAACTCGACCCTAAAATATCCTCCAAAGCCAGCTTTAAGGTTGGGTATTTAAACTCAAACCCGACCTCTTGTAATGCTTTGGGTTGCACATACTGACCATTTAAAACCAATTGCGATTGCTCTCCAAGCAGTGATTGCAAAACAAAAGCTGGTAAACAAAATAAAGGGTTACGTTTCAGTTGCTGCGCGGCAATTTGCGCAAATTGCGCTTGGCTTATTTTTTCTGGACAGACCACATTAAAAGTCTGAGCCGTGGTTTCTTTGGTCATTAAAAATTCAATTGCGCGTAGCACATCTTGTATATGCACCCAAACCACAGGTTGCCGTCCATGCCCAATACGCCCCACCATATTCAGTTTAATCGGCAATAACATTTGCGGAAGAATGCCACCATTGTTTGCAAAGACAATCCCGAAACGTACGATTTTAGTCTGCTGAGACTGAAAACTTAATGCAGCATGTTCCCATCGCTGACACAGTTCCGACATAAAAATAGACTGTGGCGCAGACTGTTCAGTACACACCACTGTCCACTGTTCAGTCGGATCAATACCATAATAGCCCACGGCAGAACCTGAAATAATCCGCTTGGGAAAAATCTGTCTTTTTTCTAAGTAACGATAAAGTTGCTGTGTGGTTTCAACGCGACTCTGGATTAACTGTTGTTTTCTTTTGGCTGTCCAACGTGCCTTGCCAATATTTTCGCCCGCAAGATTAATCACATAATCAATATGATCGGTTTTCAGTTCATCTAACTGCTGAATCCAAATCAGACTCGGATGACGAGACAGCTTATCTTTTTGTCGCGTGAGTCCAACCACTGCATAATCACGCGCCAATAAATAAGCAATAAGATGCGAACCAATAAAACCACTTGCACCTGTAATCAATACACATGCTTTTTGCATTTCATGATCTCTCTTGTTTCTTCTATCTATAGATCAAGAGCGTTGAAAATTCAAGCATGGAACATTGATCAACCGAACATTTTTTTTGCCATACGTTGTGCTTGTTTACCATAAAACCAATATGTTAAGAGGTATAGCGGTATCGCAATCAACAGAATCATCACCATCACTACACTCATAAATTGTGGATTTTTTAGATAAAATAGGAAATTTTGCCAAATATCGGGATCACCTTTAGAAAAAATTAAAATTCCAACCAACAAAAAGGCAAGGTTATAGCCCCAGAAAATCAGACTAAATCCTAAAGTTATTTTTTTCCGCTCTTGATCACTGGGTGCACGCTGTTGTTGTTTTAAAAACTTATAAAGCACTAAGATCATGGCTGTTAAATACGGTATTACGGTCAAAATACCGCCCATGCCTGTAGGCAATAAAGCGGCTAAAACACCGCAGATACAGGTAAAAATAAAGCAAAATAAAAAAAACCATAAAAAATATCGATTTAGTGACACTATGTACCTACGTAAACAACGTTTAGATCACCATTATAAAAAAAAATGAGTTTTTTTTCATTTTATTGTCAACCAATCTGTAAACCCCTACGTTATATGAGGTAAGAAGTTCATAAACCCGTTAATTTGTACCGGCATCCACAACGTTTTCGGTGAACTTTTCCTAAAGCAATAAACTTACTAAGTTTCAAGTTTTAGTATGGAACAGCAGCCCGAACTAAAATTTGCAACAGATTTTTTGACCGACGATTTCACATCACTCGAATCGTCGGTCTTTTATTTTCTACAGCTTATTTTCTAATTTTCGTATTCATTTGCAAATGCTTAAAGCAATACCTGATGCATTGCTTTGCTCTAGAAATGATAAAATAATACGATATGCGAATGACGCAAAAAACTACTTCATACCAAAAATGAGTTTTAAGCCCAGTAAGGTCATGACCCCACCTGCAATTCGGTCAAAAATAGCTTTAGACTTTAAATAAACTTTTCTTGGCCCTTCAGCCGATAATGCCACGGCCACCAATGAATACCAGCCTGCATCAATAAAAAAACATAAAATCGGTAAAACCAGATAAAAATAAGTAGGAATTTCTTTCGGTAACAGTGCCGTAAAAACACTGGCTAAAATAATGGCAATTTTAGGATTACTTAACTGCGTAATTAAACCTAAACGATAGGCCTGCGCATGAGTCATGGGCTTTACATCGCCTTCTGCGGTTTGCATCGGCTCTTTGGCATGTTTAATAATTTTATACGCCAGCCAAAGTAAATATAAACCACCACAAATTTTCAAAGCCAGATAAGCTGATGGCACTGCCAGTAAAACAGCTTGCAATCCCATGACTGCTAAAAAGCCAAATAAAGCAGCACCCGTACCTGTGCCTAAAGCGGTAAATAATCCATGTTTACGTGAAATCGAAATTGAATTTTTTGCTACATAAATAAACGTTGGCCCAGGGCTGATTGCACCCAACACCAGCGCCAAAGTAATTGAGCCTAATATCAATAATGATTCCAATGCGTTTGACCTTAAATAATGAGGAAAAATATGTTGACCAATTCTACGTGTTTTATATGCTTATTACCCTAATAATTTTATATTTCAGATTAATTAGATCACTCACATAGATCAAAGAACGCTCAATATTTAATTCCTTAAAATCAGCACTACCTCATTTTATTGATTTAGTTTTTATATCTTTACCTAGACATTAGCGTTACTTTTGAAAGGTTTAAAAGAAGTAAACATCTACGCCAAATTCCTACCCATTTGACGTAGCACACTGCATCTGTTACTTCTTGCACAATCACCCTACACTCCCATGTACTGACAATATTCAAATACCCAGCTTTTTTTATTGATCGCCTCACTGTTGAGCGACAGGTTTAATTTCGCGGGCATCCAGCTGGCTAAGACGATAATCCTGATCATGAATAGGCATACCACCAATAATCATGGTACGTACCTCAGTTTTTGGCTTGTTATAATCATCTTTTGCATCACAAGCCGTCAATAAAACCAACAAGCAAATAGATAAACCAATGGATAGCTTTTTCATTACATATCCTCTTTTTCATCATTGTTATATCGTTTAGCTTAGCACTAATGCACATTTAGTGATCTTTTTTTTCTAATCCAAATTCAATGACTTAAGATATTCTTACAAATAAAGATGATTTAAAATTTTTACAACCATATTTGCCCAAACAAGATGAACACTGAACTCTCTAATTTTACAGCTTTAATTTTATTAGCTTCTAAAACTACGGGTACAATGCTGTGGAACTTATTGATTTAGATTCATCTATGTTTGACAGTATTGCCCAAACCATTGCTTATCAAAAATTACCGCTGGATGCCTCCGTCAGTCTGAGCATTAAACGGCTGGATCAAATTCATCCGCAAATTTCGGGCAATAAATTTTTTAAACTGAAATACAACGTTCTGGAAGCACAACAACAAGGCTTTGATAACGTATTAACCTTTGGTGGTGCTTATTCCAATCATATTGCTGCCACCGCCTATGCAGCACATTTATTTGGTCTAAAAAGTGTCGGGATCATTCGCGGTGAAGAACTGAGTGATAAAGTCCTTAATCCAACATTAAGCACGGCACAACACTTCGGCATGCAACTGCATTTTATCTCGCGCCAGCAGTATCGACACAAAGATCAGCCTGAATATTTGTCAGCATTAAAACAACAGTTCCCCGAGCACTATATTATTCCTGAAGGTGGCACCAATGCGCTTGCAATCCAAGGCTGTCAGGAAATATTAAGCGAACATGATCGACAAAATTATGATGTGATTTGCTGTGCGGTTGGGACTGGTGGCACGATTTCAGGTCTGATTGAAGCAAGTGCAGCCCATCAAACTATTTTGGGTTTTTCTGCATTAAAAGGGGATTTTTTATCCCATGAGGTTGCCCAGTATACGGTCAAGAAAAACTGGAACATCATGGATGATTATTGTTTTGGCGGTTATGCCAAAGCACCAACGGAACTGATGCAATTTATCGAAAAATTTGAACAGGATTTTGCTATTCCTTTGGAACAGGTCTATACCGGAAAAATGCTCTACGGGATTTTCGATTTAATTCAAAAAAAATATTTCCCCCCAAATACAAGAATTCTGATCATTCATAGTGGCGGTTTACAAGGTAAAGCCCTCAAGTAAGATCAAACCTGAAATTGAGCGCAAAATTGTCTATAATGCCCTGCTTTTATCTCCCGTGAGTTTTTCATGTCTTCAAATCAATATGATGTCATTGTTTTAGGTGCAGGTGCGTCAGGTTTGATGACTGCTTATATGGCTGCCGAACGTGGTCGTAAAGTTTTGGTACTTGAAAAAGCCAATAAAGTGGGTAAAAAAATTCTGATGTCTGGTGGGGGTAAATGTAACTTCACCAACCTGTATGTCGAACCTGAAAATTTTATTTCACATAATCCACATTTTGTGATTTCTGCCCTCACACGCTATACCAATTGGGACTTTATTGCTTTGGTCTGCCAACATACTATTGCATACGAAGAACGCAAACATGGTCAGCTCTTTACTCTAAATGGTGCCAAAGAAATTTTAACCATGCTGTTAGCTGAATGCGATAAAACAGGCTTAGTCGAAATTAAAACCAGTTGTGAAGTAAAAGCGGTGAACTCAATTGCTAATCAAGGTTTTCAAGTCGCAACCACACTCGGTCATTTTCAAACTGAATCAGTAGTGGTTGCATCAGGTGGTTTATCTGTTCCGACCTTAGGCGGTTCAGGCATTGGTTATGACATCGCTAAACAATTTGGGCATCATATACACCAGACTCGTGCTGGCTTAGTGCCTTTTACCTTTTCCGATCAGTTTAAAGAAGTCACCACGCGTTTAAGTGGCAATGCCGTCGATGCAACCTTATCGAATGACTTAAACAGCTTTACCGAAGCCTTGTTATTTACCCATCGTGGTTTAAGTGGGCCAAGTTCTTTACAACTTTCGAACTATTGGGATGTCGGTCAAAGCTTTAAAATCAACTTCCTGCCTTATCTGGATTTACTCGACTTTTTTAAAGCGAAGAAACAAAGCCAACCGAAAGTTTTGTTGCGTACATTATTGATTGAACATTTACCGAAAAGTGTCGTTTTAGAATTACAAACCTTAATTTGGGCTGAATCTGCTGAAACTTCAATTGGTAATTTGAGCGATGATAAATTAGAACAAATTGCCAATCGTTTACATGCTTTTGAGGTCAAACCATCAGGAACTGAAGGCTATCGTACTGCGGAAGTGACTTTGGGCGGTGTGGATACCACAGAAGTATCCTCTAAAACTATGGAAAGTAAGAAGCAAAAAGGCTTGTACTTTGTTGGTGAAATTTTAGATGTTTCAGGACATTTAGGCGGGTTTAATTTTCAATGGGCATGGTCGTCTGCACATGCCGCATCGCAATATGTTTAATCACTACTGAATTATTCTAAATAATCAGTACGCAATAAATCGACCTGTTTAGCCTGCTGTAAGCGAGCAATGGTGATCTCCATTTTAACCATTGCTTCTGCTGCATTAGAAGATTTATTGGCATCTAGCATCATCGAAAATGTCTTTAAAACTTTATTCAATAACATAATATTTCCCCTTTATTATTGCTAATCATTCATCCGAGTATGATTTATAAATATTTCATTCACATTAATCTAAATGTTTATTTTTTATGAAATAGTCATTTATAAATAGCATAAAAAATTAAAAAAACAATCATTTATTCATTATTTTTTCATCTTTCGTATCTGGTGATTTATTTACTGAATAATCATGTTCTATCTGATCCATTATTTGCTTAGGTTTGGCAAATACAAATTTATATGCACTAATCAAGAATCCTGCTGTAATTCCTGCAATGACAATTGGTGCTATAAATTTATTCGGTTGTTTTTTTAACATCACCCTTTCCTCATTAAGCATGAAATCAAAGATCGACCACATCACGGTGATCGATCCCGAGCAAAATTTAACGGTTATTTCAGATCATCTTTGGGATGAAGGTCAACATCTGCTTCTGCCTCTCCTGTAGAGCCAAAAGGTTTATTTAAGGGTTTATGGGCTGGATCAACATCAACTTCGGTGACAGGGACATCTGTACTTTGATATTCATCTGCCATTACGCTTGAATCAACTTGTTCAGTCAAAGAGGCTATGTGTTCCTCTGGTTTGGATGAATCATGTAACGGATTTGGTTTGCAGGCTTGCTTTTTGGCTTTATCCATTAACTCTGACAGTAAACGCTCCGCAGGTTGACGACCACCCAAACCAAAAGCCAGAGCAAATGCAACTGCAACTGCGCCTAGTGTTAAACCAAATGCCAAATTGACAATAGAGTCTGCAATACCCATGGCACGTAAGCCCATCGCCACCACTAAGCCCATAATCAGTATACGCACTAAATTGGCTAACCAACGTGAACTATTATACTCACCGCGCCCAATGACTTTCGCCACCAGATTGGCAAGCCAGAAACCGACCAATAAAATGACAGCACCCAATAAAATATCGGCACCGAATTGGATAAACATGGAAATCAATCCACTGACTTGTTCAAAGCCCAGTCGGTTTGCTGCTTCAGAAACAGCAAACAGCATGGTAAAGAAGACAATCAAGTAACCGACTATGCAAGACACTTTGGTCATGCCTAAAAAGCGCTGCACATCTAACTTAGCAGGTATTTCATCGACACCTGTTCCAGAGATCACTTCGACCACCAAATTGGCAACAAAACGTGAAACCACATAAGCCAAAATTAAAATTAGCCCTGCCGCAATAATATGCGGTATCGCATTCATAATTTCATACAACATCGCTGTAGCGGGTTGAGAAATGGCTTCTATGCCTAAAGTTTCAAACGCAATAATCAATGCCGTAATAATGACCATTGCAAAGACAAATGAACCAAGTACTTGCGGCAAATTGGAGTTTTTAAATAGACCAATTTTCTGTGCTTGTTGTTGTAAATTTAAACTATTGACCAAACCCTCAATAATACCGCGTACAATTTTTGCCAAGATATAACCCACAAAAACAATAACAGCAGCAATAAAGATATTGGGTAAAAATGAAACCATTTCATTAAGCATATTTTGGATTGGGAACAACAATCCATTTAGACCTAAAATAGATAAAACAATCGGAAGGAATAACAACAAAATCAGCCAATACACAATATTGCTAATATTTTGGCTAATTGGACTAACACCCACATCCGCACTGAGTTTTTCATCCAGTTGTGTTCGATCAAGTAGCTTTTGCAAGCCCACTTTGACTAAATTTGCCACAATCCAGCCAATAAACCCAACAGCCAAAGCAGCTAAAAGTTGAGGAATAAAGAGCAAGAACTGTTGAATCATATTACTAAATGGCCCACTGACACTGGTGAGATTCAGCACATTTAATGCACCAATCACGGCAATGATCATCACCAGCCAAAACACCACACGTGAGACAATACTTTCTATATTGGAACGATGCCCAGTGGCAGTAGAAAGCTTTTGATTTGTTCCCAATTTTTCTAAAACTTTCTTAACACCTGCTGCAATAACAAGTGCAACAATCCAACCAATCAATAAAATAGCAACAGCCGCTAAAATGGGATGAAATTGATTCCAATAGTACATGGCATCAAACTCTGCGCCTCTAGGAGCTCCAGAAAAATACTCATTCATGTTGTCATTTCCTCTTGTTATTACTTATTGAAGTTTTACTGTGTATAAATCATGCTGTTCTCTTGAGTGAACTCAGCCTAAAATGATGCAATTCAAAATACATTAGGTTTTGCTTGTTTTTTAAGCAACACTAACCATCACAAATACAACAAAATGGCACATTAGATTGCAAAAAACCCCAGTCTTTGCAGACTAGGGCTTGAGTAAAAAGCTAAATTAAATTGCCAGTCAGTTAATAGCCTTTTGCGCTATCTTTATCGCTACCTGACATACCTGTGGTTGTATTGTTTGGTGTTGCTGGCTGAGCTGAAGGATTAGGAGCTGCATCAGTGGCTGATGGCGCTCTATCTGCAAACATATAGGCAAGTAATGCAATAAAGAAAATACCAATAAGAATTAAAATATATACAGGTACTCTTTTCTTGTGCGTTTTTTCTTCTGCACTAATGACATGAGGTGGTTTATTAAAATCATGTGTCATAAGTTTTCCCCTCTATTTTTAAATATTCTCCCTCGTAATTTTATGCTAACAATAATTATTGCGCTGTTGTGTATAAAAGCATAGTGAGATGGTGAGTACATGTAAATTTCTAAAGTTATCCAAAAAACATAACCCCTCATCGCGTTTAAAAAGAATATTCAAAAACAGTTTCAAACTCTACGCCAAGAAAAATAAATCACGCAAAGGCTGATCTTTTATAAGGAATAAAGATGAACAATGCTTTTGCTGCTGAAAAAGCGAAAATGAGCTATAATTATGCACCTTGTTTTTCATGCTGCTTAACTTTATGGCGTATCGTCAACAATCTGTAACGCTTGATTTGGACACTGATGTCACTCATCAATGTTGCTTGCATTACACTCGTGATGAACATCTAATTGGTATTATTGAATTTAACAAACCAAGCTATGTACTCAAATGGGGTGACTTGGAATATTTTCGCCGCCGTACTGAAGAATTTTCAGTGATGCCTTTTCCCGAATGCATCAATGCAATGGTAATTGATATTCGTAATATTGCACCCTTTTTAGACAATGAAGTGCCAATCATTCCTTGGCGCTTATTAGAAGAAGAATGTCCAATTCGTTTGGTTGTCCCGCAAGATCGTCTTGAGCATTATTCAGGGCTATTTGAACCAACATGGCTCACAGCCGATGTCGAAACTGCCATTCAAGAAATTCGTGAATATATCGATATGTTCGTGCATTAAAAATGAATAAAAAATCCCTCACTATTAGAGTAATGCCAGTCAGTTTCTTAACTGACTGGCATTTTATTTTTTAAATTCATAATGTTATTCGACACGCGGAAACGTCATCCGCAACTGTTCGAGGCAAAACTATTTTAAAAAGTAAGGTTTCTGCGATTTATTAATCAATAAAAGGTATTTGGCGAGTTTTGCGGTGAGGCGCACTGCGCCGCAAGATGCCTTTCTTGCGAAGCTCTGCTTCTCATTTGGGCTTATCCAAAGTAATAGATGAGCTCCAAGTTTTTGATTTAAAAAATATAAGACTCCGTCATGAACAACTAAGGACTTTATTTCTAAAACCCTTAACTGACTGGCATTACACCATTAGAGGGATTTTTTAGGTCAGAATTTTTACCAATAATTTTCAACCGCAATATTACCTTCACCACGTCGATTCATAATTAAACCACGAGCTTTCAAGGCTTCTTTGGTGTCCTCCACCATTTGCGGATTACCACACAGCATCACATGACTGCTTTCGGTATTGAATTGTAATCCAACTGCTTTTTCTAATTCACCATTTTCAATCAGCACAGGTAGGCGATCATGTAATGCTGCATTGGGATCACGGGTGATAATTGGCACAAATTTAAAGCCACTATGCCCTTCACCAAAAGTTGCTGCAATTTCCTCAATACGTGTTGCATAAGCCAGTTCGGATGCAGTACGGACACTATAAACCAGATTGATTTTTTTATATTTTGACCACGTGTCAAAATCTTGCAGCATAGAAATAAAAGGTGCTAAACCTGTCCCCGTTGCCAATAACCATAAATCATGCGGTAAAGGCAATTGATAACGTGTCAGTGTTAAAAATCCATATGGAATTTTTTCTAGGTACAGTTCATCGCCAACCTGTAAGTGCTGTAAATTCGAGGTAAATGCACCATCAGGCACTACAATTGAAAAGAATTCCAAGGTTTCATCGAAAGGTGATGACACCACGGAATAAGCCCGAACCACCAGTTCATCTCCCACTTTTAAACCAATACGCGCAAACTGCCCTGCGGTAAATTTAAAATGTGCAGGTCGTGTCAGGGTAAAACTGAATAAGGTATTGGTCCAACGATGTACAGATAAGACTTTTTCTAAGCTAAATTTTTCAATTGACATGATTTCAACGTGGCATGAAAGACTGCGCTCATGGTAGCATGCCAACATAATTTATTAATATTTTTTAAATGTTAAGGCTCTATTCATGCGCATGACTTTACGCCAGTTGGCTGTTTTTGTAGCAGTCGCCCAAGAAGGCACAGTAACCAAAGCCAGTGATGCCGTAAAACTCACTCAAAGTGCCGCAAGTATGGCTTTAGCAGACTTAGAAGATGGCTTAGGTGCTCCACTGTTTGACCGCTTAGGTAAGCGTCTACAATTGAATGATTTAGGTCGTTATCTATTGCCACAAGCATTAGAAATTTTAGGTCGTTGTGATGCATTCGAACAGGCAGCCAAAGGCGAGTTACAAAGTATTGACTTAAGACTGGGTGCCACACTGACCATCAGTGATTACCTAATGCCTGATCTCATGGCAGACTTCTTACAGGTTCAACCACAAGCACATTTGCAACTTCAAGTCGGCAATACTCGCCAAATGATTGAAGCGGTAAATCAATTCCAGTTGGATTTAGCACTGATTGAAGGTTCATGCCATTTACCGCAGTTGCAGTGTATTCACTGGCGCGATGATGAACTTGCAGTGTGTTGTTCACCCAATCATCCACTGGCACAACTCGGACGTCCACTGACCCCTGCTGACTTTGAATCTGTTGTTATACAGTGGATTTTACGGGAAGAAGGTTCAGGTACACGTGAAGTTTTTGATAATGCGATTCTAAAAGATTTACCCGATGCCAATATCCGTTTGACTCTTGGTCATAATGAAGCGATTCTGAAAATTGTCGCAGGTGGGATTGGCATGTCCTGTATTTCTAAACTCGCCATTGAACCTTTACTTGAAAAAGGTCAGTTGGTGATTTTAGAGACACCTTTCTGGCAACTGACCCGTCCTTTATTTATGCTAGTTCATCGTCAAAAGTATCAAGGGCCGGGGTTAAAAGCTTTTATGAAATTCTGTGAAAAATAAGAAATTATGATTGTAAAAAAGTGCCTAGATGGCTAATGCCAGTCAGTTAAGGATTTTAGAAATAAAATCCTTAATTTTTAGTTGTTCATGACGGAGTCTTATATTTTTTAAATCAAATACTTGGAGCTCATCTATTACTTTGGATAAGCCCAAAGTAATCAAAGGCATTTGTCATCCGCAAAACTCGCCAAATCCCTTTTGTTGATTAATAAATCACAGAAACCTTACTTTTTTAAAATAGGTTTGCCTCGAACAGTTGCGGATGACATTTCTGCGTATCGAATAAAATCATGAATTTAAAAAATAAAATGCCAGTCAATTTCTTAACTGACTGGCATCACCTAGATGGCGCTTTTTTACATTTTAAGAATTACCAACGTGAATCATTTTCACAAGGCTCTACATCATTATTACCATCCATTTTTGTTCCTGGACAATTACTTACAAACCAACGGGCTTCTTCTCTAGAGTTCATTTGACCACAATGGATTCGACCATCACAACGATAACCATTCGGATTTGAATCAATAGGCTGTGTAACTATGGTCTGTGCAGGAGCAATAGCAGGCTGTTGAGCAAGATGCCAACGCTGATATTTACCATACACCATATACGCTAAACCCACGATGATTACGAAACCAATGATCGTCGTGAATAATCCGCTAACCGGCTTTGCTTGTTTAGCCTTTGAACGATCTCGATGTGAACGATTAGCTTGAGCTCGACTTTGCGGCGTATGCGTAACCGACTCAATTTTAAACTCTAAACGAACAATCTGATCAGCTTTGAGTTTTCCACCCTCTTCCACAATGCTAAACTTTAAGTTCTCCCCCTATTCTAGGTTCAACACTTTGATTGGGAAAATCTTTAATATGAAAAAATAAATCTTTTCTCTGCCCTTCAATCTCGATAAAACCAAAACCGCGTTCTTCATTATAGGTTTTGATTTTCCCCTCAACAAACATAAGTCACTCTTAATGTTTAAATCTTATGTCGAGAATTGTAATAAAAAAAGCACCTTAATGGCACTTTTTAATGAGTATTTCAAGCATCTAAATAAAACACTTAGATGACGAAAATTTATTTAATCAACGTTTGAAGTTTGATAACAATGCTGTTGAAATGGCTTCATTGTGTTCCAATATTTTTTTCTGTTTAGTTTTAGCTGGATTTGGATCAACACGCTCAATACGTGTAGCTTTCAACTTCTCGCCATTTTCTTCAAGCACAAATTTTACTTTTTCATTGCGTTTTGGCTCAACCTCTGTGGCAGTGGCGAAATCTGAGATATGGAAAAATATATCTTCGCCTGCCATTGAAATAAAACCGAATCCTTTTTCAGGATTGTATTTGAATACTTTGCCGAATCTATATTCTAATTTCATGAACTTTACTCTAATCTGTAAACGCTATTAGGACAGTATATAAAAAAGAGGCTTTAAAAGCCCCCTTTTTGATCAAATTCAAAAATTAGTCTTTTTGAACTGAACCAAAGATTTTATCGCCAGCATCACCCAGACCTGGAACGATATAACCATGTTCATTCAAACCATCATCAATCGATGCAGTAAAGATAATCACATCAGGATGTGCAGTCTCAACACGTTTAATCCCTTCGGGTGCAGCAACCAATACCATCACACGAATATCTTTACAGCCACTTGCTTTTAATACGTCAATCGCGGCAACCAGTGATGAACCTGTTGCTAACATTGGGTCAATAATCATCGCCAGACGGTTTTGAACATCAGGCACTAATTTTTTATAATAAGTACGTGCTTCTAATGTTTTTTCGTCGCGCTCTAAACCCAATACAGAGACTTTTGCGCTTGGAATCAGGTTTAAAAAACCATCCAACATACCAATACCGGCACGTAAAATGGGTACAACAGTAATCTTTTTACCCACAATGCGGTCTACAGTCACTTTACCATTCCAACCATCAATTTCATGGTCACATACGGGTAAATCTTTGGTGGCTTCGTAAGTCAGAAGCATCGTGACTTCTTGTGCTAACTCGCGGAAATTTTTTGTACTAATGTCTGCACGGCGTAACAAACCAAGTTTATGGCGAATAAGCGGATGTCGGATTTCATGAATAGCCACGGGAGAACACCTAAAAGATGAAATAAAAATTTATCCTAGTATAAATGTTTTTTATAGTGCTTATAAACTAAAAAGCCCCCTAAGTAAGGAAGCTTTTTAGTAAAAAATAATCGTTTTTTTAGATTACTGTTGCGAAAGCATGAAATGTAATGGAGATAAAATTTCTGCTTGAAGCGCTAACTTAATGATTGGATCTGGATAAATACCGATCACCAATACCGCTAATGCCGCAGCAAGTACCATAATACCACCCACTTTTTGACCCCAATGTTTATCAGCATCAATACGTGGTATTTCTGGTGCAGTCATGTACATCACAATCATTACACGAAGGTAATAGTACAAACCAATACCTGAACCCACCACAATCATTGCAGCAAGGAACCAATGTTGCGTTGTAACCGCAGCCATCACCACCAAGAACTTACCAATGAAGCCGGCAGTCAATGGAATACCTGCAAGAGACAACATCATCACAGTCAAGGTTGCAGTCAGTACTGGACGACGCCAGAACAAACCACGGTAATCCGCTAAACTTTGTGCTTCATCCGCATTGTTATACGGACTCGACATTAAGGCTACCGCACCGAAAGCACCAAGCGTTGTAAGCACATAAGTAATGACATATACCGTTACGTTACCAAGGCTTGCATAAGTCATGCTGATTAAACCAATCAACAAATAACCAAAGTGTGCAATTGAAGAGTAACCCAAAATACGTTTCAAGTTGACTTGACGTACTGCAAGGAAGTTACCCACCAAAATTGAAAGCACCGCAAGAATCGTAATGATGGTTACGATAGAATCAACCAAGATTGCACCTGACGTTAATAAATAACGTACAAACAAACCAATGGTTGCCACTTTAGCCGCAGTCGCAAGGAATGTTGCGATTGGCGCTGGTGCACCTGCATAAACGTCTGGTGTCCATTTATGAAATGGCGCAAGCGATAATTTAAATGCTACAGCAAAGATGATTAAGCCTAAACCTAAAACCACCATTGGCTGGTGAATCGCTTGCATTAGTGCTTGAACATTGTCATAGAAAGACAACGAACCCGTATAAGCATAGATATATGCCATGCCCATCAACAACATTGCCGAAGCAGTGGCTGAAAGAACAAGGTATTTAATGCCCGCTTCTAAAGATTGCGAACGTTGATGCGTATATGCCAACAAACCGTATACAGGAATCGACATTAACTCAAGGCTAATGAAGAATGATGCATAGTGAGAGCTTGAAACCATTAACATCGCACCCGCAACCGAACACAACATTAAGATGTAAAGTTCTTCACGGTTATCGTTATAGCTTTCAATATAAGCATGCGACAACGTACAGCAAGCAAGTGCCGCAACTAAAATCACCAATTGATAAAGCAAGCTAAATGGATCGACCATAAACATGCCCATCACGTTCGCTGGTGCAAAAGCACCACCGAACATGGCCAACAAAATGTAGGCCGCAGCAAGGTTTAAGCCAACCACAGATGCTGTTGCAATTAAATCGTGGTTACGTTTAATTGACGTAAGAATCATCACAACGACCGCAGTTAAAGCTACGATCATCACAGGAGCTAATGGCATAAGTTCAGAAAATGACATTGTGAAGTTCATGCTTATTGGATCTCCACATTTTCGAGTTGAGTGGTTGCTTGTTGTACAACCTCAACCGTCTCTTGAACTGGGATATAGCTATTTGCCAACCACGCCATGCTTGAATTTGAAATATCAAGGAAGCTTTGTGGGAAAATACCAAGCCAAAGTAGACCAAACGCACAAATGAGCAAAATAACAATTTCACGTGCATTTAAGTCTTTCAATGGATTTGTATAATGCTGTTTTTGCTCTTCATTTGGCGTACCAAACAATGCTTTATGAATTAGGATTAAGCCATAAAGACCTGCTAAGACTAAGCTGATTGCAGCCAAAATAGTAAAGGTCGGGAATTTACCGAATGAACCCATAAGTATGAGGAATTCACCAATAAAGTTACCTAAGCCTGGAATACCAACAAGCGCAGCGACAAAGAACATGAGGAAGAATGAAAGGTATTGGAATTGACCACGAATACCACCCATTTGACGCAAGTCACGTGTATGTAAACGCTCGTACACTTGACCACACATAATGAACAACGCAGCAGAGGATAAACCATGTGCCAACATCATAATCATTAAGCCTTGGAACGTCAGAATATTACCTGCGTAAAGCGCAAGTAAAACAAAGCCCATGTGCGAAATAGAAGTATAAGCAAGTAAGCGTTTCATATCGGTTTGTTGGAAAGCACACCAAGCACCGTAGAAAACACCAATTAAACCTAAGATGATCGCGATGTCTGCAAATTGTGCAGAAGCCGCTGGGAAGAACGGAATAACAAAACGCAGTAAACCGTATGCAGCGGTCTTAATCAAGATACCCGCTAAGTCAACAGAACCGGCTGTTGGTGCTTGAGCATGTGCATCTGGTAACCAACCATGCAATGGAAACACTGGAAGTTTCACAGCGAAACCAATAAACATACAAATCATCAAGGCATAGGCCACTGATGGTAATTGCGCATCAAGCGTATTCGCCACACCTAACAAGTAGTTGTAATCGAATCCAATCATGCCTGTCATCATGTAACCGTAAACCACAAGGCCTAGGATACCGATCAGCATGATTAAACCCGCGACTTGGGTATAGATAAAGAATTTGGTTGCAGCATAAACACGAGATTTACCATCTGCGCCTTTATGACCCCAAAGTGCAATCAAGAAATAGATTGGTACTAGCATCATCTCCCAGAAGAAGAAGAACAAGAACAAATCAATTGCTAAGAATACACCGATCACCCCACCTAAAGACCATAAAAGGTTCAGGTGGAAGAAGCCAACATTCTTTTGAATTTCACCCCATGAACAACCTACTGCAAGTACACCCAGTAATGCAGTCAAGCCAACCATAAGCAGTGAAAGACCATCCACCGCTAAGTGAATGTTAATGCCGAGAGTTTGAATCCAAGGCACCATGAATTCGGCAGACCAAGTCGGAACTTTAGCGCCTAATTCATACGTAAATGTACCTGTTTGCCAAAGCGCGATCGTTAAGCCCAAAGTAATGAGCATACCGAATAATGCGATATAGCGTGGTAAATACTGGTCAAATTTATCAACCAACCAGCAAATAAAACCTGCAATGAACGGTACGAGGATCAGCGCGGGTAAAATCCAATTGTTTGTGATTTCCATCTTATTTCCCCACGACCTGAATCACGATCAAGATCATCAGTAATACTACGACACCAAGTGACATACTTGATGCGTATTCACGCAATGAACCTGTTTGACGCGAGCTGGTGAAGCTATGACCACTTTTAACAATGGCAGGAAGCACTAACCACAAACCATCAATCGGATCACGACCTAGAATTTTCGCAATCAGCAAATATGGTTTCACAAATACGATGTTATACAAGGCATCGAAACCAAGTGCATTACGACAGATATTAACAAGACCAGCACCCAATGAAGTTTGAGCAAAACCTTTCACTGCATTATAAGCAAATACAAATAAGATGATGCCAACCACCAGACCTGCCAGTGCAATACCTACAGCTGTGTGCTCTGCACCATGTACCCCTGCTTCAAGCGCTTCAGGAATAACAAATGCTGGAATTTTTGCAGCGTTTAGAATCGCTTCGACTGGTGCTTTTAAGAAGTAAGCTAAGCCTGTTGAAAGTACAGCCAAAATCGCCAAAGGAGCCCAATAAGTCGCACCTTTAATTGCGTGATATGGCGTATTTTCTTTACCAAAGAATACCACCCAAATTAAGCGGAATGTATAAATTGAGGTTAAGAATGCACCTGCAACACCCGTCCAATATAAACAGTTATATACTGGAAGATTTGCAATATGACCTTGCGCCCAAACTGCGCCAAGAATGGCATCTTTTGAGAAGAAGCCAACGGTTAAGAATGGAATCGCGGCCAATGCACCACCACCAATGGCGAAGCAAGCAAACAAGAATTTGTTATGTTTAAACAAGCCACCCATTTTGAAGATGTTTTGTTCGTGATGGTAAGCCAGAATCACCGCACCTGAAGAAAGGAACAATAACGCTTTAAAGAATGCATGAGCAAGCATGTGGAACAAACCTGCTTGGTAAGCTTCAGCACCAACAGCCATAAACATATAACCCAGCTGACTCATGGTTGAGTAAGCCAAAATACGTTTGATGTCTGTTTGAACCAATGCAGCAAAACCAGCCACAATCAATGTTACCGCACCCGTGATTGAGATAAACATCATCACTTCAGGAGTCATTTCCAACACTGAGAACATACGGCAGCACAGGTAAATACCTGCAGTTACCATTGTTGCAGCATGAATCAATGCAGAAACAGGTGTAGGACCTGCCATCGCATCGGCAAGCCATGTTTGTAATGGAATTTGCGCAGATTTACCTGCCGCACCCAAGAACAACATTAAAGATGTCCAGATCGCCAGTGAATGATCACCCGCTAATACTTGAGGTGCATTCGCAACGATTGTTCCAATATGCAAAGTACCAAATTGTTGGTAAAGCAAGAACAATGCAATCAGCAAGAATACGTCACCGACACGCGTTACGGTAAATGCTTTGATTGCAGCAAAACCATTTTCTGGGTTTTGGTAGTAGTAACCAATCAACAAGTATGAACACAGACCTACGCCTTCCCAACCCAAGAACAATAACGCTAAGTTATCGCCCAATACGAGAAGCAACATGCTTGCTACAAACAGGTTGAAATAAGAGAAGAAACGCGCGAAATCTTCTTCACCACGCATGTACCATGATGCAAAGATGTGGATGAGGAAACCGACACCCGTCACCATACCCATCATGAGTAATGATAAACCATCTAAATGTAAGCTCATGCCCGGTGCAAAACCACCGACATTGAACCAAGTCCACAGATGTTGAACTTGTGCCACTGAGCCATTTGCAACAAAGCCCATGCCAGCTATCAATGCAAATAAAGCAGATAAACCGACTGAACCGACCCCAATTATGGCTGCAACATTTTCAGGAAGCTTATTACGCCCTGCCGCTAAAAGGATAAAACCAATGAGCGGAAATAATACTGTTAAATATAAATAACTCATCCGCGCATCTCACTAGCAGCATCCACATCCAAATGATGGAAGCGATGGTAGAACTGAAGGACGATCGCAAGACCAATACATGCCTCAGCAGCAGCAAGGGTTAAAATCAAGATAAACATAATTTGTCCATCTGGTTGTAACCAAGCACTCCCCGCTAAAACAAACGCAAGTGCAGCTGCGTTCATCATAATTTCAAGGCTCATTAACATAAATAAGAGGTTGCGTCGCACCATTACACCGTAGAAACCAAGTGCAAAAAGAATGGTTGCAACGATCAAACCATGTTCTAAAGGGATGTTGCCCATTATTCTTTTTCCTTTTCTGCACTTGGTTCACGTTTACCTAAATGGAATGCTGCAACAAGGGCTGCAAGCAATAACATCGCGGCAACTTCAACCAATAGTAAATAGTGAGTAAAGAGCGCTTGACCAACAGCTTTAGGTCCAATCACTTCGGTGCCCATTACAGGACCAGCCGTGGTGTAATCTGAACCGAGCATCCAGACAAGCACTAAGCCCATCAGGAAACTCATTAATGCTGGGTACGCCCATGCAGATGAAGTGAGCCACTTACGTTCTTGCTCAACAGTATGTTGACCCAGATTCAGCATCATCACCACAAACACGAACAACACCATGATCGCGCCTGCATAAACAATAATTTCAAGCGCACCAGCAAATGGTGCACCCACGATCATAAATATTCCTGCAACTGCAAGAAGTGACACGATCAAGCTCAGTAATGCATGTACAGGATTCGCATTGGTGACAACACGAACCGTAGAGATAATGGCCACAAGTGCCATCAAATAAAATGGCCACATCATGGTAATAAGCTCCGTACGTCAACAGGCGCACTTTCACGTTGTGCTTGACCTTTCTCTTTACCTGTAACAGCCATACCCGTTACACGGTAGAAGTTATAGTCAGGATATTTACCAGGACCTGAAATGAGTAAGTTTTCTTTCTCATAAACCAAATCTTGACGAACGTATTCACCTAACTCGAAGTCAGGTGTCATCTGAATTGCAGTCGTTGGACATGCTTCTTCGCACATACCGCAGAAAATACAACGTGAGAAGTTGATACGGAAAAATTCCGGATACCAACGACCATCTTCTTTTTCAGCTTTTTGTAAAGAGATACAACCCACTGGACATGCAACTGCACACAGGTTACATGCAACGCAGCGCTCTTCACCATCTGGATCACGAGTCAATACAATACGACCACGAAAACGTGGCGGAACAATTTGTTCAGCTGGCACTTCTGGATATAAAATGGTGTCACGTTTACGTGTCACGTGGCTAAAAACCATCCACAATGAACGTACAATTGATCCGAATCCAGCTAGAATTTTATACATTTTGTACTCCTTGCTGTCCTAGGCCTGATTCATCAGAATCACAGCACCAGTCACCAACAAGTTGACCAACGCCAATGGCAAACAAATCTTCCAACCAAAGTTCATGACTTGGTCATAACGTGGGCGCATTAACGAGCCACGAGCCAAGACAAACATCATTACAAAGAATGCTGTTTTAATAATGAACCAGAATACGGGTGGAATAAATGGAATTTCTAAGTTGAATGGTGCGAGCCATCCACCGAAGAATAAAGTAACGATCAGTGCTGAAATAAGAACCACGTTGACATATTCTGCAACGAAGAACATCCCCCACTTCATACCACCGTATTCAACGTGATAACCTTCGGCCAATTCTTGTTCAGCTTCGGGTTGGTCAAATGGGTGACGATGCGTTACTGCAACACCTGCAACCACAAAGATTAAGAAACCTAAAAATTGAGGAATTACGAACCACACATCACGTTGTGCTTCTACAATTTCACGCATATTGAATGAACCCGCAATTGCGACCACACCCATCAATGAAATACCCAAAAACACTTCATAAGAAATGGTTTGCGCCGCAGAACGTAGACCACCCAATAACGCATATTTGTTATTAGACGCCCAACCACCGAACAGTACGGCATACACTGCAATACCTGCCATTGCCATAAAGAACAATAAGCCAATGCTCATGTCCGCAACGCCAAGCGTTGGGCTGACAGGAATCACCATAAATGACAGTACCGCAGTTGCCATGGCAACTGCTGGTGCTAAACGGAAAGTCAATTTGTCCGCAAATTTTGGTGTCCAATCTTCTTTGAACATGATTTTCAACATGTCAGCAACGATTTGGAACATGCCCCCAGGACCAACACGGTTTGGACCGTAACGGTCTTGCCATAATGCAAGTAAACGACGTTCGATAAATGACATCAACGCAGCGACAAGCACCACCACAAGCAAGATCACAATCGCTTGAATAACCGAGTAAGCGATTGGCCAGTTCTCAGCCCAAAGCGGTGTTTGACGTATAATTTCTTGATTCATGAATTACACTCCTACCGCGACTGATACAGGCTCTGCAAGTGAAACCGTTGGTGCAAGACCAATTGGATAACCAATATAACCTGTCGGTAAATATTCAATCACTTGAACTGGAAGACTAATGGTTGCTTCACCTGCTTGCACAGTAATTTTTTGACCATCTTGTACATTCAGACGCGCAGCATCTTGCTCACCTACTGCAAACATCGCGTTTGGAATACGAGATTCCATCGCAGGTGTTTTTACCGTAAATTCACCTGAAGCAAAGATGTGATGCATCGGCACTAAACGGAAGCTTTCTGCATTTACTACAACAGGTGTTGGCGCAACAAAAGTACGTACAGGACGTTTTTTCAGACGGTCGAATAAACGAATGCCTGAATCACCACCTTTTAAGTGACCACCCACATTGTCTTGGAATTTATTCCAAGCTTGCGGCGAGTTCCAACCCGCAGACCATGCAAATGGAACCAATGCCGCTGGCGTTTCGTTACCGACATAACCTTCCATAGAGAATGTTAATGCAGAATCGATATCAAGCGGTTGTTTAGGCTCATGCACAGATAACGGTGCACGTATTGCAGTACGACCTGAATAACGACGTGGTTCACGCGCGATTTTCAAACCATGAATACGGTAGCCTGCATCTGGTGCCACATCTTGAATGCCTTCCAATGCTGGAACATTCTTGGCAACAGATTCAATCACGTCATCTAGTAATGTCCAAGAAATAGCCTGACCTTTCAGACCTGTTTCAAGGGCATGTAACCAGCGCCATGATTCTTTAATCGCCAATTCTGGTTTGTAGTAGCTTGGGTCATACACCTGATAGAAACGCTGTGCACGGCCTTCTTGACTTACTACAGTACCATCACCTTCAGCGAAACTTGCCGCAGAAAGTACCACAGAGGCTTTCTTCACGGTTTCAGTTTCAGAATGATCAAGTACGATCACATCGTTCGCTTTAGCAAGTGCAGCATCGACTTGAGCTGTTGGTAAACGACGGTATAAGTCATTTTCAACCACGATAATGGCATCATAATCTTGTGCAAATGCTTGCTCTAAACTTTGACCACCAAAAATCGCTAAGCCCATTGAGTTCACTTCAGGAACTGTCAAGGTTAAACCCGCATGACCAAGGTTCTGTGCAACTTGTGCAGCCGCTTCCATGATCGCTGGATCTTGTAAGCTAGTACCCGAAATGATCAATGGTTTTTTCGCAGCTTTTAATGTATCCGCAATGGTTTGTGCAAATGCTTTGGCATCGTCATCTAAACCATTTACTGTTTCGCCTTGCAATGCCGCAGCCACTGCAAAACCTAAACGGGCAATATCATTTGGAGAAGCAACCACTTCACCTGTTGCAACATCAGAAAGACGGGTTTGCGTTGCAGCCAAAATGTAAATCGGAGATTTTTCATCTTGAGCAATACGCTGTACTGGCTCAGCTAACCATTCTTGCGTACGACGCTCTGCCGCCATTTCTTTGGCTTTGTTTTTCGCAGCTTGGCGAACAGACAATGCCATACGTGGCGCAGTTTGGGTTAAGTCTTCACCTAAAATGAGTACCGCATCATAACTTTCAATTTCACGCATACTTGGGTTGTAAACACCCTCGGTTTGCATGATCGATGCAGCCAACTCAACCAAGTTTTGCTCTTTCTGAGAAAGGCCTGTAGAGAAGTTGTCTTGACCGACCAATTCACGTAATGCAAAGTTTGATTCAATGGATGCACGTGGTGAACCAATACCCAATACTTTTTTGCCTTGGATATTTGCAATCACGCTATCCAGTGCTTGGTCAACTGAAACCGTTGCGACGTTTTCACCATCACGGAATTGTGGTTGACGTGGACGATCTGCACGATTCACATAACCTGTACCGAAACGACCTTTATCGCAAAGGAAGTATTGGTTCACGTCACCATTGAAACGGTTTTCGACACGGCGCAGTTCACCATAACGCTCACCCGGAGAAATATTACAACCTGACGAACAGCCTTGGCATACGCTTGGCGCATACTGCATGTCCCATTTACGGTTATAACGCTCAGAATGCGTTTTGTCGGTGAATACACCAGTTGGGCAAACTTCAGTCAAGTTACCCGAAAATTCAGACTCTAAAGTGCCTGATTCTGGACGACCAAAGTAAACACGTGATGCACTTGCATACACGCCAAAGTCCGTACCACCTGCGTAGTCGTTGTAATAACGCACACAACGATAACACGCGATACAACGGTTCATTTCATGTGAAATGAATGAGCCTAGCTCTTGGTTGTAATGCGTACGTTTGGTGAAGCGATAGCGACGACGGTCATGCTGTGTCATCACGGTCATGTCTTGTAAATGACAGTGACCACCCTCTTCACACACTGGACAGTCGTGCGGGTGATTGGTCATCAAGAATTCAACAATAGAGGCACGAAAATCTTTCGCTTCTTTGTCTTCAATCGAGATATAGGTATTGTCAGATGCAGGCGTCATACATGACATGACTAAGCGACCACGGGTATCTTCCGGATTCGCATATTGAGTCACAGCACATTGACGGCAAGAACCGACAGAACCTAAGGATGGATGCCAACAAAAATATGGGATGTCGATGCCCAGACTCAAACATGCTTGTAGCAAGTTTTCCGAGCCGTTGACTTCATACGATTTTCCATCGACATGAATTGTAGCCATAGTCGAATTCCTTAAGCTTGTTCTACGTGACTAACTTGAGCAGCAGCATTCACTACTTTTGCTTCAAATTCGCCGCGGAAATATTTGAGTGCACCCATAAGTGGTTCCATTGCACCTGGTGCGTGGGCACAGAAAGTTTTACCAATCCAAAGCTTACGTGTAAGCTCTTGTAAGTGATCGATATCTTCTTTCTTACCTTCGCCATTCTCAAGTGCTTTTAGCGCTTTGACTGCCCAAGGTAGACCATCACGACATGGGGTACAGAAACCACATGACTCACGTGCAAAGAATTCTTCTAAGTTACGAGTTGCTGAAACCATACATTGCGTTTCATCCACGACCATTAACAAACAGGTGCCTAAACGTGAACCTGCTTTCATGATGCTTTCTGCATCCATAGGCAAATCAATATGTTCAGCAGCCAAGAAGTCAGTCGATGCACCGCCTGGTAACCAAGCTTTCAGTGTTAAGCCATCGCGCATACCGCCCGCATGGTCTTCAATCACTTCACGCGCAGTCGTACCAAATGGCAGTTCCCATAAACCGGGGAATTTCACTTTGCCTGATGCGCCATAAATTTTAGTGCCTGGATCTTTCGATTTACCCGCAGATAAACCGACATACCATTCAGGACCACGTAAAATAATGGCAGGTAAGTTATTGAAAGTCTCTACGTTGTTGACAATCGTAGGACGACCCCAAGCACCAGCAACCTGTGGAAATGGTGGTTTAGTACGTGGATTTGCACGGCGACCTTCAAGCGAGTTAATCAATGCAGTTTCTTCACCACAAATATAACGACCCGCACCCGTATGCACGTGTAAATCAAAGTTCCAACCGGTACCTAAGATGTTTTCACCCAAGTAACCTTTGGCACGAATTTGCTCTAAAGCTTCATTCAAGAAACCAGCAGCTTCGATGTACTCACCACGGATGAAGATATAACCTTGCGTTGCTTCTAATGTATAAGCAGCAATCAACATACCTTCAATCAATTGATGTGGAAGTTTTTCCATCAACAAACGGTCTTTAAAGGTGCCCGGTTCCATTTCATCAGCATTACAAATCAGGTAACGAGGGCCACCATCATTGGGTGCCATCAATGACCATTTAATCCCTGCTGGGAAACCCGCACCACCACGACCTTTTACCGTCGCAGCTTTAATGACATCAAGCACTTCAGCAGGTTTCAGCTCAATCGCCTTTTTAAAACCGGCATAACCTTCAAGTGCTTCGTAGTCATCAGCATTACGAACTTCGTCACGCTGACTCAAACGCCAAGTCAATGGATGAGTTTCTGGGTTACCGTCACCATAAATTGGTTTTGGTTCAGTATTCATACATACTTCTCCAATAACTGTTTAATTGAAGTCACTTCAACCAATCCATGAGTGTCTTCATCAATCATTAAGGTTGGCCCTTTGTCACAGTTGCCTAGGCAGCAAATTGGCAGCAAAGTAAAACGACCATCCGCAGTCGTTTGACCAAACTGGATGCCAAGTTCGCGCTGGAATGCTTCTGCCAAAGTTTCCGCACCCATCAAGAAGCAAGCAATTGAGTCACAAAGTAAAATCACGTGACGACCAACAGGTTGACGGTAAATACGGTTATAGAACGTCGCTACACCTTCTAAATCAGCAACACTGATTGTCAAAAGCTGAGCAATAGCATTCATCTGTGCATCATCTACCCAACCATTACGGCGTTGTACACACTTTAACGCATCCAGTGATGCAGCACGTGGGTATGGGTAGTGACCAATGTGATGTTCAATTTCATGGATTTCGTCCGCAGTCAAAATCCCTTCAACATTCACACGTGGCTTTTTATCAGTCAAAATCATCATAATGCGTTCCCCTAGCGATCCACGTCAGCCATTACGACGTCAATGGTCGCTAAATAAATGATTAAGTCAGACATTAAGCTGCCATTAATCACAGAAGGCATTTGCTGTAAATGAGTGAAAGTTGGTGTACGAATACGGGTACGATAACTCATGGTTGACTTATCTGAAGTCAAGTAGTAGTTCGATGCACCTTTCACCACTTCTGCCATTACAGACGCTTCACCAGCAGGCATCACAGGACCCCATGACACGCTCAAGAAGTGCGTAATCAAAGTTTCAATATCTTGTAATGTCTTGTCTTTTGGCGGTGGAACAGCCAAAGGATGATCCGCTTTATATGGACCAGAAGGCATGTTATCCAAGCACTGCTTCACAATCTTTAATGATTCATTAATTTCATGGAAATGCACCATCACACGCGCGTAAGCATCACCTTCATACTCTAAAGGCACTTCAAAGTCGTAATTTTCATAACCGCTATAAGGACGGTATTTACGCACGTCGAAATCGATACCTGTCGCACGTAGACCTGTACCTGTTACACCCCAAGCCAATGCAGATTTTGCATCGTATTGCGCAACATTACGGGTACGACCAATAAATACTGAGTTGCGTAGTGCAGCTGTATAGTATTCATTCATACGCTTCGGCATCCATTCGAGAATTTCACGAATCAGATGTTGCCAATTGTTTGGAAGGTCATGCGCAGTACCACCAATACGGAACCATGCTGGATGCATACGATAACCTGTAATGGCTTCAATCGCGTCATAGATCTTTTGACGGTCAGCAAACATATAGAATACTGGTGTCATACCACCCGCATCTTGAATTGCAGTACCAATGAACAATAAATGGTTATTGATACGGAATAATTCAGACATCATGACACGGATACATTGCGCACGGTCAGGAACAGTAATTCCCGCCATTTGCTCCACACCCATCACATAAGGCATGTTTTGCGCACAACCACCCAAGTAGTCCACACGGTCAGTATAAGGAATGAATGAATGCCAAGTTTGACGTTCAGCCATCTTTTCCACACCACGGTGGTGATAGCCAATATCAGGCACACAGTCTTTCACTTCTTCACCATCTAACTGCAAAATGATACGGAATGCACCGTGCGCAGATGGATGGTTTGGACCTAAGTTCAAGAACATGAAATCTTCATCGGCATTACCGCGTGATAGACCCCAATCTTCAGGAACAAAACGTAAGTGTTCTTGCTCGAAATCCTGCTTCGCTTGGTTCTGCATATACGGGGTATATTCAGTGGCACGTGCAGAATATTCTTTACGCAGTGGGTGACCTTCCCAATACGTTGGCAACAAAATACGACGGAGCATTGGATGCCCTTCGAAATTGATCCCGAACATATCGTAAGCTTCACGTTCGTACCAGTTGGCATTTGGCCAAATGTTGGTTGCGGTTGGAAGATTGAGATCGCTCTCACTCAACGCAACTTTAATACGAATATCACTGTTACGCTCTAGCGATAACAAATGATAAAACACAGTGAAGTCTGATGCAGGCAAACCGTCACGATAGGTACGTAAACGCTCATCTACCGCAGACAAATCGAACAACATCACGTATGGACGTTCAACTTTCCGCAAGAACATTAAAACGTCTTGTACACGCGCGCGCTCAACCCAGACCGTTGGAAAATCTTCAAAAGTCGCTTGCACATAGAAGTTCTCACCAAATTTGGCTTTGAGCTCTTCTACAATTGCAAATGCTGGGCGTGAATCAACAGGCGTTGATTCTGGCATAGCAATGTCAGTTTCAGCCATTGGCTTGGCTTCCTATTTAATACAAATTCAGTCAACTTTAACGACAATTACACCCAGATCGGGTGCATCAATATTTCATCGTTAAAATTATTTAATTTCATCCATAGAGCGTAAGTTTTTCACTGCAATACGTTCTGCATTCTTACGGTCACGTTCTGGCTGCATCTTTGGCTTATATACTGGCTGAAGATCATCACCAATCACCGCTGAAAGTGGACGGCGCTCAAGTTGAATTTGGTCTTGCAACAACATTAATGCTTGCAATAATGCTTCAGGACGCGGTGGACAACCTGGGATGTACACATCGACAGGAATGATTTTATCCACACCTTGTACAACTGAATAGATGTCATACATACCACCAGAGTTTGCACAAGCACCCATTGAAATCACCCATTTAGGCTCTAACATTTGCTCATATAAACGCTGAATTACAGGTGCCATTTTCACGAAGCAAGTCCCTGCAACGATCATTAAATCCGCCTGACGCGGTGAAGCACGAATAACTTCGGCACCGAAACGTGACATATCATGCACACCCGTTAAGGTTGTTGCATATTCTACGTAACAGCACGATGTACCAAAGTTAAAAGGCCATACCGAATTTTTACGGCCCCAGTTTACAGCTGTATGTACCACGTCCTCTAAACGAGTCATGAATACATTTTTATTCACTTCTTCTTCAAGCGGATCGGCAACAACCTGACGCTCTTGAAGTGGATATTGATCAGCATCCGGATTCGCACGGGTTAATGTGTATTTCATCCCGAGTTACTCCTTAATAGATGATGTAGCCGGTGTTTTTGCTTTCACACGACCAGAAGATTGAGCTGGAATTTGACCTGTAGGGTCGATAACCAACTCTTCGATAGAATTAAAGCGCGTAATATCCGCAAGATTCATATTTGGCGAACCAATTTTCAGTGGTATACCTGCTGATTTGCGACGATCTACTGGTGCCCAATTTAAAGCACCGACAGAAATTGCATAAATCAAAGCAATCAACAAGTCGACAACAAAAATCACCACAGTGGTAAAACCAAACCAACCGACTTCACGAACCGATGTTGCCCATGCGTAAAGATAAAGTGCTTCTAGGTCGAAGACTACAAAGAAAATTGCAACTAAATAAAATTTAGCAGACAAGCGGATGCGTGCTCCACCAGCACCTACCACACCTGACTCAAATTGCTCTTGCTTCGCACGGCCCCATGACTTACCCCCAAGGAGTAAAGGAACTGTGAGCATAAAGACGCAAAGAAATGTAACGCCGATCACGAAGGCAATAATTGCCCAATCGTATGGAGTAATGGCACTCATGCGGGGATAACTCCTGGCAGGCCTAATTTATTAACAAAGAATGTATGTATTGGCCTTCAAATACACCAAACACAAAATTAATCCCGCCAATTGTACCTGATTTATGATTTCACTTGCTAGCTTATCAGCCTTAGTCTTTTGGATGATATTTTAATCATTTTGCATTTTTTTCAAAGCTTAAGCCCCATTACTTCCCAAGCAATCGCTTTATCAAATCAAAAAAAGAAAAGTGATTATTTTTTTCAAATCCATTAAATCGACCTTTATCTTTTTAGAGTAAAATTTTAATTACCACGTCATTCGTTCATAGCACATACTTTATCATCAGGCGCAAATGATCAAATATTTACGTGCTATACCAAAGAGTAGTCCATACCAACCCAAATCATTTTTATTACAGGCTTTTCATAACAGCAAAATTTTGATCATTATGCTGAAAAAACATAAAAATGCTTTTAATGTAATTTTTAAACTCTGTGACTTATATAAAAAGGCATGACCATAATTGCCCAATACATAAATTATCGAATAGATATTTTGTGTGTTTTTTTGCAACTCGCATGCATCTCCTAATGCTCTCCGCCCCCTATTTATGCTATTCCTATATGCAACTCTAGAACAAAGAATAAGGAACAAACACATGAGCTTAGAATACACACATCAACCTGATTATTTTTTCTTTGCACAATTATTGGTGCATCATGTGGAAGGCTATATTGAAAAACATCCAGATGCCCAAAATGCCATTTTTGACCTTCGTGATATTTACGAACTTTTCCGCCAAGACTTTGCTTCTGCAACCACCAATCTGGATGCCATTCTACATATTGCCGATGAATACAAAGTAGAGACCTTAAACGGTGATCAAAAACTTATTAGCCATTACGCCATAGACCCTAAAAACAATTCTTTGCTTCTCGACTTCAATGCTGATGCGCTAGAAAATCTGAAACAAGGCAAAAAACTCATTGAACCCGACCCCACCAGCCACGAATAACGCGATATAAAAAGCACCGAAATCGGTGCTTTTATCATATTTAAGGCTCTATGTCGTTTTTTGTCATATTCATTTTATTTTTGGCTCGATTAAATCGTCGTGCAGGCCATGACATGGTAAAACGTGCTCCACCCAAAATAGGACTTTGATCGACGGCTATTTTACCGCCAAACCAATACGCAATCCGACTCACAATAGACAAACCTAAACCATAACCACCCGACGCTCGAGTTCGGCTATCATCTAAACGGGCAAAAGCCTCAAAAATCCGCTGACGCTCTTCTTCTGGCACACCCGCCCCATCATCCTCAACTTGAACATAGGCCATTCCCGCATCATCTATGCCACCACTCACAATCACTTTATGATCGCAATAACGAACCGCATTCCCCACTAAGTTTTGCACAACACGGTGTAGGTAACGACGCTCTGCATCCACAACCAAATTAATTGGAAGAGGCAGCAGCTCAATTTCTTTTTGAGTTTTCAGTGCCTCAGTTTCAACAATCACTTGATCTAATACTTCAAATAAAACAATTTTTTCAAAATCGAGTGAAGGTGTACCTTGTTCTAGTTTTGCATAGGTCATGATTTCATCAATCAAAGTATTGAGTGCCTCAATATCTTTATCAATCATATCAACTTGTTGTAGACGGTAGTCGTAATCATCTTCTTCTGCGAGCATTTCCATACCAAACCGGATACGTGCCACAGGCGTTCTAAGCTCATGCGAAACTGCGCGCATCAATTCACGCTGCGCCTCAATCAAACGCTGAATATGATCAGACATACTATTGTAATTGATCGCTAAACTTGCCATTTCATCCGTACCATCTACAGGCAAGCGTAAAGTCATGTCACCAGATTTCATCCGATGTAATGCATAATTCACTTCACGTAAACGACGCTGCATAGGCACCAGCAAGCCATACACACCTAAACTTAATACGAATAGGCTAAGTAAGGTAATACCTGCTGCGAGTTGGAAAGGCATCCAATTAAAGAGCGGTACAGGACCTAGAACCAGCACCTCAGAAGGCGAGCTTGGCATTGGGGAAACAATAGAAATCGTGGTGCCGCGCACGGTGGCATTATCACGGTACAAAATAATACTGTGATCTAATCGAAGTCGACCGATTTGCTCAGAATCAAGCGGTAGGTTTTGAACTTTTTCAATTTGAATCGGATAGGAAAAATTCGACTGAATTTTTGCAAGATATTCTTTTTCTTGTCCTGGGTAATACACCAGATAATCTAAAATAAAAATAGGTAACGCCTTCATTTGGCGCTCCCCTATTTTATCTACTTTAATATAAAGCAAATGTTTGGGATCATCTCGTAACCCAATAATAATATAAGCAATCGAATTTTCCGCATCATAACGCACCGCAGCTTTACGGTTATCAATTCTTTTTTGCTCAGTACGCGACAAATCGACTTTACTTGAATCCACATAATAAATAGGGAGTTCAAGTAAGTCGGATGCATCAGAAATCCAATCGCGTTTCTGCTGCTCATTGGGCTGTCTTGAGATTCCCTCACTAATGATATAAGACACACCATCGGTCAAAGATTCACGATATTCTTGTGCGCGTTGATAGTTGATAATTTGTACCAATAGGTAGCCAAATACAGCAACCAATGCCACTAAAATCACTAACCCTGCATAAATACGCAAGAATATACTGTGTTTAAACACGCGGCTGTCCTATAAAATTAAGGGCAAACATTAAAGACCATTGGTCTCTTTAACGAATAAATAACCTTTACTACGTACTGTTTTAATACGTTTTGGATTTTCAGGATCATCACCAATTTTTGGACGAATACGTGAAATACGCACATCAATTGAACGGTCTTGACCATCATATTCAATACCGCGTAGACGCTCAAAAATGTCTTCACGCGATAAAATACGACCTGCATTTGAAGCCAGTAACCATAACAAATCATATTCAGCACTGGTGAAATCAACCAATTCACCATTTAAAGTCACTGAACGACCGCCATTATCAATAACAAGGTCATCAAATTCAATGCGTTGTGCCACTTCGTCTTCAGGTGTTTTATCTGTACGACGCAGTAAGGCACGAATACGTGCTAAAAGAACACGCGGTTGAACAGGTTTTGCCACATAGTCATCTGCACCCATTTCTAGACCTAAAACTTGGTCCATATCTTCAGTACGTGCAGTCAACATCAAAATAGGTTGATGATAATGTGGACGAACTTCACGACAAATGGTCAAACCATCAGCACCAGGAAGCATCACATCAAGCACGACCATATCCGGTTGCTCTGCAATGATGCGACGGATTGCACGATTACCATCGGGCTCTACCCCAACTTCTAATCCATTACGGATAAGGTATTCTTGAGTCAAACGTGCAAGACGCTCATCGTCTTCAACGATTAAAATTTTTGGTAACTTTTCTTCTTGGCTCATAAAATGCCCCTTTATATGGATTAAGGTATCCTTAAAAATCCAAAGGATACGCTTCAACATATCCAGCAATATACACACGTTTACATTGTAAACAAGATAGCATTCACCAAACTGATACATCAAAGTAGTTTTTTGTTATATTTTTATTAAGTGTTGAATTTATTAAACTTTTAAAAATATGTTACAAATACAGCTTCATTAATAATATATTTTGTTACAAAATGACCTTTTTGTGCACGATTTCACCTCTTGTTCAGAATATGACTGATTAAACCAATTAATCCTGCTCTTTTAAACTTATCCACAATGTTATCTATAAGCACATTTTTTTAGCTTTGCTATGCTATATCCTTGTCTCATAAGACTTATACCAGAAACATAAAAATAGGGATTTTTTTGCAAAGGAATATTGCAAGGCATTAGAAAAATTTTTACTAAAATGTCAATATTGATCTACCCTGAATTTTCCCGTATCTTGTGTTCAATTCGATTTTAAACCACTAGTTCTTGTGTTTAATCCTCAAACACTGAGACGATTTATCGTCCAGTTCAAATGGTTCACACACATAACAATAGATGACAATGGAGCTATGCCAACATGAGCATAATCACTTCAATCCCTGGTCAACTTCAGGTGATTAAACGCACCGGTGATGTTGCCGCTTTTGATGCAGAAAAAATTTCTGTCGCGATCGGTAAAGCATTTTTGGCTGTAGAAGGTCAACAAAGCGCTGATTCAAGCCGTATTCATGATCGTATAGAACAATTGACTGAAATGGTCATGAATACGTTTAACCGTCGTTTGCCATCAGGCGGCACCATTCACATTGAAGAAGTTCAAGATCAAGTTGAGCTAGCGCTTATGCGTACAGGCGAACAGAAAGTTGCCCGTGCGTATGTCATCTACCGTGAGCAGCGTTCTGAAGCGCGCAAACAAATGGGTGCACATCATCACCCGACGTTACAAGTGACTGCTGCAAATGGTCAACTTCAACCTCTTGACCTAGGTGCGCTAAAAGCACATATAGAAAAAGCAGCTGAAGGCTTAGAAGGCATTGATGTTCAAGCGATCATCGATGAAACCATTAAGAACCTATATAACGGCGTAAAAGAGTCTGACATCTCAACCACCATGATGATGGCGACACGTACCCGTATTGAACAAGAACCAAACTACACCTATGTAACCGCACGTTTACTACGTGACAACTTGGTTGCTACAGGTTTAGAGTTTTTAGGTCTATCTAC
The DNA here is from genome assembly GCF_002135275.1 of Acinetobacter sp. ANC 4973. Lineage (NCBI taxonomy): Bacteria > Pseudomonadati > Pseudomonadota > Gammaproteobacteria > Moraxellales > Moraxellaceae > Acinetobacter > Acinetobacter sp. ANC 4973. The sequence goes on along the minus strand of NZ_NEGM01000008.1, from coordinate 56,182 downwards.
AGATACTTTAGAAAATGCGGCTTTAGAAACCTTCTTAAAGAAAGGGATTGAGCTTGATCTTTTATCGCCTGAACTCCTGAACTTTGACCTTGTTAAATTGGCCACAGCGATTCAACCAGAACGTTCAAACCAATTCACTTACTTAGGTCTACAAACTTTATTTGACCGTTACTTTATCCATTCAGATGGCGTGCGTTTTGAACTACCACAATTGTTCTTCATGCGCGTATCAATGGGTTTAACGCTAAATGAAGAAAACCGTGAAGATCGTGCGATTGAGTTCTATAACTTATTGTCTAGCTTCGACTATATGGCATCTACACCGACCCTATTCAACTCGGGGACTTTACGTCCACAGTTGTCGAGCTGTTACTTAACCACCATTGGTGATGACCTGTACAACATTTATGGCGCAATGCGTGATAACGCAATGTTGTCTAAATGGGCAGGCGGTTTGGGCAATGACTGGACACCAGTTCGTGCCTTGAACTCATACATCAAAGGGACAAACGGTAAATCACAAGGTGTTGTGCCATTCCTAAAAGTGGCCAACGATACTGCTGTTGCGGTTAACCAAGGTGGTAAACGTAAAGGTGCCGTGTGTGCTTACCTTGAAACTTGGCATTTGGACATTGAAGAATTCCTAGAACTGCGTAAAAACACGGGTGATGACCGTCGTCGTACCCATGACATGAACACAGCAAACTGGGTTCCAGACTTGTTCATGCAACGTGTATTTGAAGATGCTGAATGGACGTTGTTCACACCTTCTGAAACCCCAGATCTTCATGATTTGATGGGCGTAGAATTTGCTGAACGCTATGCTTACTATGAAGGCATTGCAAAAGAAACCAACATGTTGCACAAAGTCATTCGTGCAAAAGATTTGTGGCGCAAAATGCTGTCGATGTTGTTTGAAACGGGTCACCCGTGGATCACATTCAAAGACGTATGTAACTTACGCTCACCACAACAACACGTGGGTGTCGTACATTCATCTAACTTGTGTACAGAAATTACGTTAAACACCAATGAAGATGAAATTGCGGTGTGTAATTTAGGTTCAATCAATCTTGTGCAACACGTTAAAGGTGGTGTACTTGACCGTGAGAAACTTGCTCGCACAGTAAAAACTGCGGTTCGCATGCTCGACAACGTGATTGACATCAACTACTACGCTGTTCCTCAAGCACGTACTTCAAACTTGAAACACCGTCCAGTCGGTATGGGCATCATGGGCTTCCAAGATGCACTATATGAAATGAACTTGGCGTATGGTTCTGATGCCGCAGTTGAGTTTGCCGATGAATCAATGGAAGTGATTAGCTACTACGCAATTACAACTTCTAGTGATTTGGCTGTTGAACGTGGTACCTATGAGACATTTAAAGGATCACTTTGGGATCAAGGTATCTTGCCAATCGACTCTTTAGACTTGGTTGCGAAATCACGCCCAGAACGTATGTTCGAAGTGGATCGTACACAACGTTTAGATTGGGACACTTTACGTAACAAAGTTCAAAAAGACGGTATGCGTAACTCGAATGTGATGGCAATTGCACCAACGGCAACCATTTCCAACATTTGTGGTGTTTCACAATCAATCGAACCAACATTCCAAAATCTTTATGTGAAATCTAACCTTTCTGGCGAATTCACAGTGATTAACCCGTACTTAGTACGTGCGTTAAAAGATCGTGGTCTTTGGGATTCTGTGATGGTTAATGACCTGAAACATTTCGAAGGTTCTGTTCAAAAAATTGCGCGTATTCCTGAAGAGCTTAAAGCCATCTTCGCGACTGCATTTGAAGTTGAGCCACGTTGGATTGTGGATGCGGCATCACGTCGTCAAAAATGGATCGATCAAGCACAATCGCTTAATCTTTATATCTCGGGTGCAAACGGTAAAAAATTAGACATGACCTATAAAATGGCATGGTTACGTGGTCTTAAAACCACCTATTACCTCCGAGCTTTAGGCGCAACTTCTGCTGAAAAATCAACCATTAACACGGGTGCATTGAACGCAGTTAAATCAAACATGGGCGCTCCTGTCGTAACTAGCGCACCTGTTGCCGAAGTTGCGAAAAAACCTGAAGCAGTGACTGAAGATGATTTTGCTCAAGCGGCACCAGTACCACTTGCATGTTCAATTGACAATCCTGATTGTGAAGCTTGTCAATAATTTGGTGAGTTTCTAGAATCCCCCCTTTTTCAAAGGCGGACTTCCAAGAAGTCATTTGAATTCGAAGAAGTCCCTCCTTTTTAAAGGTGAGCAGCATTGCTGCGCAAGGGGGAGGACTAAAAAATATAAATAAAGGAAAAGACCATGCAACATATGACTCATAACTACATGTTAGGACTCGCAGTGCTGGTCTTTGCCTTTATTGTCTTTTATGTACCAATGGTCTATGCATTTTTAGCCATCCGTAAGCAACAGCGTAAGCAAAATAAGTAATGGGGATATTGCTCTTTATGAACAAAACAAGAGCACTCATCGACAAAACTTGATTTTGCTTACACAGAATAAGCGTATAGTAGACATCTTCGTTTGTGAGATGTCCGAAAACAGATATAAGCAACGAAGAGAGAATTGATATGTCTATCCTAAGTTGGGACGATTTCGAAGATGATTCGCAAAAACCGGCTGCACCTGAACACAAGTCTGCGTCCATCGACTCGCAAAAAGCGGTTAATACGCAGATGGTATCTGATGCACACAACACATCGTCGGATGTGGCAACTGCACAACCCGCTACAGCCCGTAAAGGTGGAACAAAACATTCAACCGATTCACTGGCAAGAGCATCTGCTGCCTTAGAGACACTCGATGTTGCACCGGGTTTAGAAGAGCTTGAAATGGGTGCGCAGCGTGTACAAGTTGATGATAAAGCCATGATCAACTGTCGTGCGGATTTGAACCAGCTTGTACCATTCAAATACGAATGGGCTTGGCAGAAATATCTAGATGGTTGTGCAAACCACTGGATGCCACAAGAAGTTAACATGAACCACGACATCGCTCTTTGGAAGTCTGAAAATGGCTTAACTGAAGATGAACGTACCATTGTGATGCGCTCACTTGGTTTCTTCTCAACTGCCGATTCATTGGTTGCAAACAACTTGGTATTGGCGATTTACCGTCATATTACTAACCCTGAATGCCGCCAATACATTTTACGTCAAGCATTTGAAGAAGCTATTCATACCCATGCTTACCAATACTGTATCGAATCTTTAGGTATGGATGAAGGCGAAGTCTTCAACATGTATCGTGAAGTACCATCAGTAGCACGTAAAGCAGCTTGGGGCCTAAAGTACACACAATCTTTATGTGATCCTACATTCAAAACGGGTACACCTGAAAATGATCAAATCTTGCTTCGCAACTTGATCGCATTCTACTGCGTACTTGAAGGAATTTTCTTCTACTGTGGTTTCAGCCAAATTTTGTCGATGGGTCGTCGTAATAAAATGAATGGTGTTGCTGAGCAATTCCAATACATCTTACGTGATGAGTCGATGCACTTGAACTTTGGTATCGACATGATTAACCAAATCAAGAATGAAAACCCAGCCCTTTGGACAGCAGAATTCCAAGAAGAAATCATTCAAATGATTCTTGAAGGAACCATGCTAGAAATTGAATATGCACGTGACACCATGCCACGTGGTGTATTGGGTATGAATGCTGCCATGATGGAAGAATACTTGAAGTTCATTGCAAACCGTCGTTTAGCACAACTGGGTCTGCCTGAACAATTTGCTGGTGTGAACAATCCATTCCAGTGGATGTCTGAAATGATGGACTTACGTAAAGAGAAAAATTTCTTTGAAACTCGCGTAACAGACTACCAAACGGGTGGTGCGTTAAGCTGGTAATTTAACGATTTTCCGGTAAATGACCATTAAAATTTCCTTATAATAAAAAAGGTCACCTAGCGTTAGGTGACCTTTTTTAATCTCTTAAAAGCTTTAAAAAATTATCAGATCATAAAAAATTCTATTTTTTCTTTAAAATAATTATGTAGCAGTACAGATTATATTTCTATTCAAGAAACATTAAAAATAACAAACATAGCTTCAAATTGATTTACTCAATATTGGGTAAGACAGGATTCTAGCGATTGTTGATTTATGCTTATGAAAATTAATTTCCAAGAAAAAACTTACCTCTATCATTAGAATCAAAAAAAATTCTTCACAGATGCAGAAACCCGCCCATATTTAAATATGGAAAATTCACGCATGACAAATTGAGTCAGCCACAGTGTTATAAGTGCCATTTATTTAGGGCAGTTAAATAAAATCGGATGACTTTAAAATAAGAAAATATTATTTTTCAGAAGAAAATGGTTCTTAGATTCGCATAATGCTATCCACAACTTTTCATAAAAAACTCATACCAAGAATATTACATCACCCCACTCTTGCATCTTACAACAACAAAAGACAATCTTTGAAAAAATGCTCCACCATGTTACTATCATATTAGTATTTACTATTTTACGTCTATAGAAATCAATCATGACTAAACCAACCAATCTTGAAGTCTGTCCAATCGCGAGAAGCCTTTCAGTCTTGGGCGATGCTTGGAGCATGTTGATATTAAGAGATGCACATGCGGGTTTCACCCGTTTTGATCAGTTTCGTAAAAGTCTTGGCATTGCTCCCACAATGCTAACAAAACGGTTGTCTGTTTTAGTTGATGAAGGTCTGCTTGAAAAAAGACAATACTCTGAACACCCACCACGCGAGGAATATTTGTTAACTCAAGCGGGTAAGGACTTTTTACCTGTTTTATTTGTGATTGGTGCATGGGGACGTAAGCACAAACCTTATGAACATCCTGAGCAAATGGTCACGTTTCTTGATGCAGAGCAAGGCACTGAAATTAAACCAGTTGTGATTGATCAAATGACAGGAGCCCAAATAGGCACCCGACCAATTCGTCAACAAAACAAATAAATAAAACACTCAAGAAGATTGCTTTTTATACTAAATCTAGCCTGAATAACTCATGATTTTGTTCAAGTCCGTTGTGTAGCATAAATGCTCAGCCACTTCGTGAAACTGATTTGATAAATGCCCTCTACACTGCAAAAACCACCTATGAGCAGCAAAGGTGTTTACATGACTTCTAACCTTTTCTGCAAAATCTAAAAAAAGCTTCACGCATTACAGTAGAAGCTTTTTGTGGTGCTTTAGCTACGTCAGGCTGATAAGTACATGTCAATACTTTAACTAACCCAACGCAAATACAACCGCATATGTTTTTCGGTTGTATTGTTTGAATACGTAACTCAAGTTGCACGGGTTGTCGCCTTAGCCAAACGATTTTGGAATCACAGCACCATTCGGCAAAATTAAAGGCTGATTCAGAAAGTGTATTTTAATTACAGAGAAAGCATTGTTTGTCTCACATCGTTAAAGATGGCTTAGCGTGGGGCTGAATAAAGTCCACTAAACTTTGAAACCACATCACATCAACAAAATTTCCTGTAATCACAAGATCCTGTGTTCTCAATGCAGTTAAAAATGTATTCACACTATCTTTAGCAGATAACACGGCAAAACCTTTGCTGCCCGTCTTAAAGATAAAGGTAAAACTGGGTGATTTAGTCTGTCCTGCATACGAGTTAATCTTGCCATTTTTAACTTCAAAATAACGCCCTTCGCCACCTGTCGTTTGGATTTGGAATATGACATTTTTATCTTTCACGTATGCGGCACATTTCGGATTGGTTTTCACAGCCCGTTGCAATAACTTAGTCAACATCCAAAGTAAGAGTTTAAATTTCATCATTTTATTTCTCAGCTTAATAATTTATAAACAAAGCACTTTGCGGATTCAAATGAGTTACTCATCCAAAAACTGTATTGCATGTTTCACAAACCGTTCAGGGTATTGAAACTGCGCCCCATGTCCTGCATCGGGATAAATAAACAGCTGTGCATTGGGGATGTTGAGTGCCATGTGATAGGCATTAATCGTCGGAATCATCACATCATCTACACCATTTAGGATAAACGTTGGCTGCTTAATTGCACGTAAATGTGCAAATGGATCTTGTTCATCCAGCTTCGGTAAAAAATGCATATTGGCTTCAATCTGCGCCTGCATCACATCAACTGAGCTTGCTGGGTCTTGATCTTTGCGTTGATGGCGACGTAGCCAAAATTCATGGCCTGCTTGGATTGCTGCTTCTGATCGACCAAAAAATAGAAAAAGAAAATCTTCTTCAGTAGGTACAGCACTGGTTGCATGCTTCAAGACCAAAGCAGGTACTTCTGGATCATCAACACGCGGTTTTCCGCCTCTTGGCCCTGTACCCAAGAGCATTAATTTTCTGACCAGCTCAGGATGACGACGGACTAAATCCTGTGCCTGAAATCCTCCGAGTGAGAAGCCTAGTAGATCTACTTGTTTTAAACCTAATGCTTGAATCACCGCGGCAGCATCATCTGCCATAGCTTCAATGCGAGTACGTGGTTGACCTGTAGATGATGCAATGCCACGACCATTCAATAAAATGACTTCGCGCCCTGCCGCCAACCCATCGGTAATTAACGGATCCCAATGATCTAAGCCTCCACGGAAATGTTGCAGAAAAAATAAAGGGGGTTGCTGTGTATTTTGATTTCCCCAGCGACGATAAGCAAATGTTGCCCCATTGACTTCAATGAACTGCGTTTCGGCTGTTTGATGTGTAATCGTTGTCATCTTGATTATCCTGTGTTCAAGTTTCTAATTCATCTCAAAGTTATTGAGCCAAGAAAGTGAGTGATTGCTTGACGAAATCTTGATGAAACTGAAAAACGCCACCATGACCTGCATCTGGATAAATAATCAGTGTGCTATTCGGCAAACGCTTGGCTAAGTCATAAGTATTTACGGTTGGAACCATGCGGTCATAATCACCATTCGCAACCAAGACAGGCTGTTGAATGATAGATAAATCAGCGGGTGTCTTATTGCCCCACTTCTTCAAAGCTTGTAATTGTGAATGGTATGCTGAAATCGTAATTTCTTTATCGCGATTTTCAGTTCGTTCACTAATACGCTGAACAAATGCTTTCGCAGCAGCTTTGCCGTTGTCTGTACGGGTAAAGAACAAATAAACTTTAGGATCTTGACGAGTCACCATACCTCGTACCAAATCCCAATTGGAAATTCGTCCTACTGTGCTGATTCCTGTACCACCTGCGGGGCCAGTTCCCGATAAAATCATTTTACGAATCAATTGTGGCTGTTTTAGCACAATCTCCTGTGAAATCATGCCACCCATTGAAAAGCCGAACAAATCGACTTTTTTGAATCCTTTCGCTTCAATGAAAGTAATTGCATCATCTGCCATTTGCTCAATTGATTTTGCAGCTTCACCTGTAGAAGCCCCCACTCCGCGATTATCAAAAATGACCACATGATGTTTCGCTGCAATGCCATCAATGATTCGCGGATCCCAATTATCTAGCACAGCAGCTAAATGATTTAAGAAAATGACAGGTGTTCCACCATGTTGCTGACCATATTCTCGATATGCGAAGTGAATCCCCTTTGCTGAGATAAATTGGGTCGGGACATTTACCCATTGATATTGTTTTTCTGTCATTACCGTTGCTCCTGAGTTCTGGATCATGCCTGCATTTATATCTGCATAGATTGAACTAGACATAGTTAACATCATGAAGATAAGACTTTTTTTGAGTAAATCACGCATGATTAATGTCCTAAAGTAAGCTGTATGCCTGAACCATTATCCTCAAAATAAGAACCTTAAATGTATTGAATCATTCATATCTTGAGTCGGTTAACACGATATCGTCAATGGCAACAGCTAGTTACTATCGAATTAATATTTACAGTACAACAATAATTTCAAATAGTCACTATCTTTTTAGTAGTAACTATTTTATTTTTAGATTATGATAAAAAAATCGAGGTGAAATTGATTACTCAATTACCTGCAAACGACAAGTAGGAAACATGATATGACGGCTAAAGTGGTTCTGATTACAGGTGCATCTTCTGGTATAGGTTTCGCTACGGCAGAGCTTTTACATGAAGCAGGATTTATTGTTTATGGTACGAGCCGACGTGCAAACATGGCTTCGAAATATAAATTCCACCTAATTGAATTAGATGTAGATCAAGAGGACTCAGTCTCTCAGGCCGTTAAAAAAGTGATAGAAAATGAAGGTCGAATCGATGTTTTAATTAATAATGCTGGCTTTGCACTTGCTCCAGCAGGCGCTGAAGAAAGTTCAATGCAGCAAGCGCAGGCTATTTTTGAAACCAATTTTTTCGGTGCCGTCAGAATGACCCGTGCAGTGATTCCTTTTATGCGGCAGCAGCGTTCAGGGCTCATCTTAAATATCAGTTCAATTCTCGGGCTTTTACCCATGCCTTTTGGCGCACTTTATTCTGCATCAAAACATGCACTTGAGGGTTATTCTGAGTCTTTAGACCATGAATTAAGATCGCAAGGCATTCGCGTATCGCTTATTGAACCCGCGTATACCAATACCTCTTTAGGGGTGAACTTACTTGAAGCAGATGCCAAAGTTGCGGCTTACCAGCAAATTCGTGAGAAGTTGCAGCAGCAGATGATGAAGTCAATCAATAAATCAGATGATCCGCGTGTGGTTGCCAATACCATTTTAGCGGTCATAAATAGTCAACACATTTTGCCGCGCTATACCACAGGCAAGATAGCCAAGCGTTTGAAGAATTTACGACGATTTGCACCTGTGAAGATCTTTGACAAATTAATTCAGCGCAGTTTGAAAGTTTAATCCAGATCACAACCTGTAAAACATTAAAATAAAATCCGACAAAATAGAGGTCTCAAATGAAAGCAGCCTACATTAAACGCTATGGCAATATTAATGATGTACAACTAGATGAACAATCCAAACCATCTGTTACAGAAAATGCTGTCCTTGTTAAAGTCCATGCCGCAAGTATTAACCCACTCGATTTAAGAGTTTTAGAGGGTGAATTCAAAGCAATTCTGCCCGTTAAATTCCCTTTTATTTTAGGCAATGATTTTGCAGGTACAGTTGCTCAAGTTGGTTCAAATGTTACTCAGTTCAAAGTCGGTGATGAAGTGTATGCTAAGACAGATCTAAATGGTGCTTTTGCCGAATATACTGTCATCCAGCAATCCTCTCTTGCGCTGAAACCTCAAAATATTTCTATGGAACTCGCAGCTTCTTTACCGCTGGTATCGTTGACAGCATGGCAAGCACTGGTCGAAATTGCAAAAGTTCAAGCAGGACAAAAAGTACTGATTCATGCCGGTTCAGGTGGTGTTGGATCAATTGCTATTCAGCTTGCCAAGCATTTAGGCGCAACTGTCGCAACCACCACAAGCAGTAAAAATACGCATTGGGTCAAAGCATTAGGTGCAGACATTATTATTGACTATAAAACTACAGATTTTGAGCAAGAACTTAAAGATTATGACGTGGTTCTAGATACGCAAGGTGGAAAAATTTTAGAGAAATCACTGAATGTTCTTAAACGTGGTGGTCGTATGATCAGCATTTCAGGGCCACCTGACCGAAATTTTACTGAGACAATCAAAGCCAACGGATTACTTAAACGGATTATTCCCCTTTTAAGTTGCTCAATTCGGCATAAAGCAAAAAAACGTGGCATTACTTATTCATTTCTGTTTATGCAGCCCAATGGTCAACAGCTATCGAAAATTTCTCAGCTGGTTGAAGCTGGGAAAATAAATCCAATAGTCGATAAAATTTATGATTTTTCACAAATAAAAGAAGCACTCCAATACGTCAATACAGGGCGAGCTAAAGGTAAAGTCATTTTAAAAATTACAGAATAATATTGGAGATGAATCAATGAACTATCAATTGTTTGGTCAAACGGGTTTACATGTTTCACAAGTTGCATTGGGTACAGGAAACTTCGGTACAGGCTGGGGTTATGGCGCTTCACCTGAAGAGGCGAAATTAATACTGGATGCATATCTAAATGCAGGTGGCAATTTCATTGACACAGCCGATGTTTATCAATTTGGTCAATCTGAGCAAATTTTGGGTGACTTATTACAAGGCATTCGTGATCAAGTCATATTAGCTACAAAATTTTCCAATAGTGCTGTACCCGATGCAAATCAACTGCATAAAGGCAATAGTCGAAAAGCCATGTTTTATTCTGTCGAGCAAAGTTTGCGTCGATTAAAAACGGATTATATTGATCTTTACTGGGTACACCACCCCGATCATGTTACACCCAGCGAAGAAATTTTAAGAGGTTTAGAGGATTTGGCACGTGCGGGAAAAATTCTCTATGCAGGACTGTCAAATTTTCCAGCATGGCGAGTATCTCGTGCTGCGACACTCGCTGAACTTAAAAATACGGTGCCTATTGCCGCAGCACAATTCCAGCATAGTTTGCTCTATAGGGAACCTGAAACAGATTTAATTCCAGCATCTCAAGCACTGGGGCTTGGGATGGTGACATGGTCACCTTTAGGTGGCGGAATGCTCACAGGTAAATATCGCAAGGGTGAAAAAGGACGTAAAGAGGGTTTTGGCGGTAAAGTTTTTCAGCCAGAAAACTCCATCCAGCGCACAGCAATTTTAGATACCGTGCTTACAATCGCGAGTGAACTGAATGTCTCAGCCGATCAGGTGGCAATTGCTTGGGCGGGTACACATGGAACCATTCCGCTGATCGGGCCAAAATCTTTACAGCAACTAGAAAGCAATTTACATGCAATCGATGTTGTATTGTCACCAGACCAAATTCAGTTATTAGATTCTATCAGTCAAATTTCAGCTTCAGATCAAAACCAAATAGCTGTGCTACACAGGGATGCTAAACACCGAATTATTATCGCCTAAATAACGACTCACTCAATTTTTTAAGCAAAAAACTCAAATTTAAGCACTATACAATCAGGATATTGAACATGGAAATAATAGATGTTATTGCACAATGGGAAGAAACTGAGCGGGAAATTCGTCTGCGTTTAGGAACTCCTGATGCTGTACATTTATCTGAATTAACCAAGCGTTCAGGACTGGACGTTTTTGATGCTATTTTTTCTGGCGAACTGCCTTCACCGCCAATTGGAGAAACACTCGACTATATTCCTGTACATATGGAATATGGGATTGCTATTTTTCAGGGTCGGCCTCAGCGCAAACATTACAATCCATTAGGAACGGTGCATGGGGGTTGGTTTTGTACTCTACTTGATTCTGCTGTGGCATGCGCCATTCATACCACACTCCCTGCTGGAAAGGCTTATACAACCCTCGAACTCAAAGTGAATATGGTACGAGCACTGACAGTTGCAACGCCTCTCGTTCGTGCAGAAGGCAAAATTGTCCATGTCGGCCGTCAAACAGCAACGGCTGAAGGGCGAATCGTAGGGCCTGATGGAAAATTATATGCACATGCGACCACCACATGTCTTATTTTTGATGTTCCAACACAGATGTAAGAAGCTATCTTAATGATTTTTTAAATAACTTATTTTTATTTAACAACCATGATCAGATCGAGGTGCAACATGACAGATAAAAATCTTTTCAGTCCTTATAAATTGGGCAATATTGAACTCGCCAACCGTATTGTAATGGCTCCGCTGACACGTAACCGCGCAGGAAAAGGACTTATCCCCAGTGAATTCGCTGCTAATTATTATGCTCAGCGTGCGACCGCAGGACTTATTATTTCTGAAGCAACACAAATTTCACCACAAGCTCAAGGGTATCAAGATACACCAGGGCTATACACGTCTGAACAAATTGATGCTTGGCGAAAAGTAACAGATGCCGTACATGCCAAAGGCGGAAAAATCTTTGTTCAATTATGGCATGTGGGACGAATTTCCCATGTTGATTTGCAACCCAATGGGGCTAGCCCTGTTGCACCCTCCGCGATTCGAGCAGACACAAAGACTTTTGTAAATAATACTTTTACTGAAGTGTCCGAACCAAGAGCATTGGAATTACATGAAATTCCAGCCATTGTGTCAGATTTTCGCCAAGCGGCAGCTAATGCTATTATTGCTGGATTTGACGGTGTTGAAATCCATGCTGCAAATGGATATTTACTGGAACAATTTATAAAAGATGGTGCCAACCAACGAACCGATCTGTATGGTGGCTCTATTGAAAATCGAGCTCGTTTATTACTTGAAGTTGTTGAAGCTGTAGCCAACGAAATTGGTGCTGAATGCACGGGTATACGCATCTCGCCTGTATCTCCAGCCAATGGCATAAGCTGTAGCGACCCTCAACCGCAGTACAATTATATTACTGAACAGCTCAACAAGTTGGGCATCGTCTATTTGCATGTTATTGAAGGTGCTACAGGTGGACCTCGTGATATTGCACCCTTCGATTATTCTGCTATCCGCAGCCGTTTTGAACAGACGTATTTGGCCAATAATGGCTACGATTTAGAACTTGCAAATGCTCATCTACAATCTAATGAAGCTGACCTTTTTGCTTTTGGCAAACCATTCATCAGCAACCCTGATTTGGTCGAGCGTTTAAAACAGGGATTACCATTGACTGAATTAAACCCAGCAACCTTGTATGGTGGCGGTGCGGAAGGTTATACCGACTATCCAAGTTATCAAGCTCAATCAAAATAAACTGTTGCTTAAACTTAGCTGAATGTGTGCAATAGCATTCAGCTATAACAACGCTTTAATCAACCAAGTAGAAATCGAAAAAGCCATTTTTTATGTCATTTTTGCAGTTTTCAATTAATACAAACCACTGATTTATAGAAATAAAAAATTAAAATTCATACGTTTTTTTTCGAAATTTTGCACCATACGATATTTTTTAATTTAAAGATAAAAATATTATAAAAAACAATAGAAATACAGCAACTTAAGAACAAATATTTTGTTTAAATTATAAGCTGTTCTGCTATTATAAAGTTGAATAACAACACTAAATTTATAACTTAATAAACATAAAATCATAGAGGTTAAAATGAAAGGAAATATTTTAGATTTTTCAATTCAGACCAACACAGGCATTATCAGTGGTGATGATCAAAACCGCTACAATTTTACGGGTGCAGAATGGCGTGGACAACGCCCACCCGCTCGTGGTGATCGTGTGGATTTTGATGTCGACAATACTGGTAACGCGATTCAAATTTTTACAGCACTCGGTCACAGCAACCCTGTACAGAATCTATCTAGTCAATTAGACAAAATTTCTGATCAAAATAAAGCTGAAGAACAATTCAACATGCTTGATTGGTTTGTGAAATGTTTAAAAAATTATGTCACTTTTGATGGACGTGCGCGTCGTAAAGAATTTTGGTTCTTTATGTTAGTGTCTATTATTTTAGGCATCATCGTACAAATCATTGATGCAATACTTGGTACAGACAAAATTCTGAATGGCGTCTTAAATCTAGCATTATTCTTACCAAGCTTAGCTGTCGGGGCACGTCGTCTACATGACGTTGGTCGCTCTGGCTGGTGGCAATTATTGGCGTTGACTATTATTGGTATTATTCCACTCATTATTTGGTGGGCATCCAATACCAAACCAGAAAGTAATCAATGGGGACAACCTGCAAAATAGGCATTGTTCAATCATAAAAATAGAGGGCTTTCAAAACCCTCTATTTTAAATAGACTAGCCATATTTACGTGCAAAATCTTCATCTGAAGTACATAAATAAATAATGAATTCAATAAAAGCAACCAATGCAGGAATAAAAGTCCAGCAGAAAAGTAAATAAGCAATACCCCAGCCAATTTGACCTAAATAAAATTTATGTACACCAAAACTACCTAAAAAGAATGCCAAAATTGCGGCAACAATTCGATTTTTTGAACCCACTTGCCCAGAAAATGCTGAAGGATGGCTAAGAACATAAACATTCAGTGCCTGCCCTGATGGATCTATTTCAAAATCAACAATCTGACCACGGCTCGGAACGGTTTGCCCTCGCCACTCTGCACCTGTAAAGGAATAACGTCTCTGGTCATCGCCACTAATAAAACCCGCATTATTCTGAACAGAATAATCTAATATTTGCCCTTTCATTTTTAACCTAATTATTTTTTATCAATGACTTATTTATTTTATCTGCTACGGTATTTTTTATATATGATTTTTTTAAACAAACAAGGCGCATTAAGCGCCTTTTAAAATTCAAAAAATAGAGAGAAAACCAATATAAAAATCGTCTATGAAAGTATCTTAGTTCGAATATTTAATCAAACACGTCATTTAACAATCCTCTATAACTATCGCAATTCAATTTGATTCATCTGTTCTAAACTTTGTACCGCAGCAGAAAAATCCAACTGACTCGCCTGTTTTTTTTCAATACGCGCAAACTGTTGCTGAATGAGATGCATACTGGGCAGCTGCAAAGCTGTCTGCTGAATCAAATCAATGGCAATAGCAATATCTTTTTGCAACAAATCCAGTGCAAAGGTTTTATCAAAACTACGATTCAGTACCCGCTGCGCCATAATATTTTCAGAGATGCTACTCTTACCACTGGAATGATTAATACAATTCAAAGCAGCGCTTAAATCGACACCTTTAGATTTCAGCACAGTCAGTCCTTCCGCCAAAGCCCATAAATGTGTTGCCATTAAAGTATTATTAATAGCTTTTACCGCAAAGCCCGATCCACTTTCTCCGACATATTCAATTAAAGCTGAAAATGCTGAAATAATGGGTTTGGCTTGTGCAAAAGCATGAGCATCGCCACCAATCATCACCGTTAACGTGCCACGTTCAGCACCGATGGTTTGCCCTGAAATGGGTGCATCTAAGTATTCAACACCAATTTCCTTAAGGCTTTGACTGATTTTTTTTGCTGCCTCAGGTACACCACTGGTGCAGTCAATCCAGATGCTGCCTTGTTTTGGCAGATGCGCAGCGATCAACTGTTCAACATCGGCACTGGTGGGTAAACAGCTAAAAATAAAATCTGCCTGTAATGCTTTCTGCAATGACACCGCTTGCGTTTCGAAGCAAATGGCGTGGTGATCTGCCTTTGCCTGCGTTCTGTTCCACACCCAAACCTCATGCCCAAGTTTAGGAAGATGGGAGGCCATATGCCAGCCCATTGCACCAAGTCCGATAAATGAAATTGTATGACTCAAAATAAGCTCCTAATGATGCACCACAGGTGTTACCGAATTTTCGGCATTTTCACTCACCGAACGGGTCGCCTCTTCACCCCGATTTAAAAATAGATTCAGTACAATGGCCGCTAAAGTTGCCGTACCAATTCCGCCTAAATCAAATGCACCGATATGTAGGCTAAAGTTACCTGCACCCATAATCAGGCTGACCGCAGCAATAATTAAAGTACTGTTTTTGGTAAAATCAATTTGATTGTCTACCCAAATTTTCGCACCTGCCACCGTAATTAAACCAAACACCACAATTGATGCACCACCCAATAAAGCCACTGGAATGGTGCTAATCACTGCGCCAAATTTTGGTGATAAGCCCAATAAAATGGCAAATAAACCCGCCACCACAAAGATCGTGGTTGAATAAACTTTGGTGACTGCCATTACCCCAATATTTTCAGCATAGGTGGTCATACCTGTACCACCTACCGATGCCGACATGGTGGTACAAATACCATCGGCAAAAAATGCCCGTCCCATATAAGGCGATAAATTTTTACCCGTCATGGCCGAAACCGCTTTAAAGTGCCCCAAATTTTCTGCCACCAAAATAATCGCTACAGGTGCTATCAATAACATGGCATTGGCATTAAAAATTGGACTATGGAAGGTTGGCAGACCAAACCAAGCGGCATTTGAGATGAAAGAGAAATCAATAGGTTTGCCAAAACCCATCACATTGGCCAGTAAGAAATAGACAAAATAGGCACTACATAAACCCACCAGCAATAACAAACGACGCAGCATGCCGCGAGTAAAAACCGCCACAACACTGATACATAAAATCGTGACCACAGCCATCCAAGTATCAAAACTATTTGCCGAAACACTTTTAATGGTAATTGGTGCTAAATTCAGACCAATAATCATCACAATGGCACCCGTCACAAGTGGTGGCATGAGTTTCTCAATCCAACCTGTTCCCGTTTTCATAACAATTAAACCTATAGCCGCATAAACCAGACCGCAAGCCATGGTTCCCCCCAATGCAAGCCCAATATTCGGATTTGCCCCCACACCGGCATAGCCCGTTGCTGCGGCAATGGCACCAATAAAGGCAAAACTTGAGCCCAAATAACTGGGCATTCGACCACCCGTCATGAGGAAAAATAAAATCGTGCCTATTCCCGTAATAAAGATGGTGAGGTTTGGATCAAACCCCATTAACAAAGGTGCGAGTACAGTTGCACCAAACATCGCAAAAGCATGTTGCAAACCTAAAACAATACTTTTACCCGCAGGTAAATACTCATCCACCTGTACAGGTGTTACATCTAAGTCGCCTTGATAAGGCTTAAATTTCGGAAACCACGGTTCTTTAGCTTGCATGGGTTTCCCCTCCCTCAAATTAGGAATTTTGGATTAGTACATCGGTTGTGGCTCGCAATAGGTGCGGTTGAAGTACATCAGTGCATTCTGACCTTCATTTTTTTTCATCGCTTTAACCTGACAGATCAGTACATCGTGACTCCCCACAGACATGCTTTGCACCACTTCACAGTCAAAAGAAACCAAAGCATCATCTAAAACAGGTGCCCGTGTGCTTAAGGTTGACCATGTTCCACGCAAGAATCGTTCTGACATGGGGGTTTTTCCACCAAAAATATTTGATAACTCAATTTGATGTGCTGCCAAGGTATTTACACAAAGGACTTTATTGGTTTTAAAGGTTTCAAATACCGATGCAGAACGATTTAAACATACCAATAACGTTGGAGGTGAATCCGTCACACTACACACAGCAGAAGCGGTAAAACCAGCTTGTCCTGCCTCGCCATGAGTCGTAATCACATTCACTGCTGCACCCAAATTAGACATCCCTTGTCGAAAAGCAGCCTGATCAACTTCTATCTGCTTTTCATCCGCAGTAATTTGAAAATTTTGAGCCCGTTGCGCTACAGCATGACTCGACTGAACTGACATTATTTTGCTGTTCATAGCGATCTCCTCACTGAAATTCAGTGCTTAATATCTCATCTGAATTTCAATGCTCTCCTTTATTAATACCAAAGCTAAATAGGCTTGTTGTTAAAAACGGTGACAACTTAGACATGCGCAACTGACGCAATTTCAACCAAAGCATCTGGTTTGACCAATCCAGTTTGTACGCAATAGCGTGCAGGTTTATCTCCCGGAAAATATTCTGCATAGACCGTATTGATCGCAGCATAATCGGCCCAATCTTTAACAAAAACATGATTAAAGGTCACGTCATCCATGCTACCGCCTGCGGTTGCAATCACTTTTTTAATGGTTTCTAAAATATGTCGGGTCTGTGCCGCAGCATCGCCCACATGTACGACATTGTTATTTTCATCAAAGGCTAAAGTGCCAGAAACATAAACAATATTGTCAGCTTGTGTCGCTGGAACATAAGGCGCGAGTGGCTTTCCTGTTCCCGCTGGAAGAATGATCTTTTTAGGCATAGATTGATTTCCTGATAATTTGATTCAACAAGTGACTTAAGCGCTTTGGTCGAAATATTGTTTTTTAAATTGAAATGTTTTCACAAATTGCTGTGTATCCGACACCCAGCCAAAAAATGTTTTAATGTTATACAGGCTGGCTTGCTGTGCTTCTGCTGGCCCAGCCTGATAACATGCGTCACTCAGTGCTATGCCAAAATATTCAAGAAAAAAACCATCTCTTAACGTCGATTCCACACACACATTGGTCGCAATACCGACAAAAACCAAGTTACGAATACCCCGACTGCGCAACATGCTATCCAGTGCGGTATTAAAGAAACCGCTATAACGTGGTTTTTCAATCACAATGTCTTGTGCTAAAGGTTGTAACTCATCAATTAATTCAAAGTCCCAGCCTCCTTTTGCCAGCAATTTTCCTTGCAACTCAGGTTGCTTACGCATGGTTTTTAAGGCATTGGATTTATGAAAATTCGGGGAATTTACACCGCCAGCCTCAACATACTGCTCATCCCAGCCATTTTTGAAATAAATCACCTGAATGCCCGCTGCATGTGCAGCAGCAACCGCTTTTTTAATGTTGTCTACTACAGGCTGAGTGGTCGAGACATCAAAACCAGCTAAATCTAAATAGCCACCTTTTGAGGTATAGGCATTTTGCATATCAATCACGATTAACGCTGTTTGTTCAGCTGCAAGTTGAATCGCTTCTGGTTCTGCTTTTAAAATTTTTCCAGTGCCTGCGGCTTGGGTAAATCCTGTACAAACCACATTTTCAAATGACACATTGCTCTTCATGCTGATTTCTCCAAAACAGGAATTTGAGTCACTTCACCCTCAACCACAATATGTTCACGACATTTCATCAGCGGTTGAATTTTCTGACCAAAGTCCTCGACCCCCTGAATAAAATCATCAAAGGTTAAAAGAATGCCTTCCGTTGCTTGAATTTCACCAATTTCATCCAGCATTTTCGCAACATTTTCATAAGAGCCAACAAGCGTTCCCATATTGATATTTACTGGAGATACACTCGAAGCCATTTGGCGAATATTGGTATCTGCACCCGATTTAGTGTCTTTACCGCCCTGATTTAATAACCAGTTAATGGCTTCTACATCGGCCCCATCGTTATAGTTTTGCCATTTCGCAAAAGCATCATCATCCGTTTCAGCAGCAATTAACATGAATAAAACATAGGTCGAAACATCACGCCCTGTTTTATCGGTTTGCGCTTTTAAGCGGTCATTAATATCGGCATAGGCTGTAGGTGTATTTAAGCCTTTACCAAAGACAAAATTGTAGTCAGCATATTTAGCCGAGAACTCCAAACCTGTATCGGACTGTCCTGCACAAATAATTTTCATATCTGCTTGTGGACGCGGACTGACCCGACAATCATCCATTTGGAAATGTTCGCCTTTAAAATCGGATTGCCCTGTCGCCCAAAGCTCACGTAAAATTTCCACATATTCCGACAAATAATCATAGCGCTTCGCGAAATATTCATCCCCTGGCCACATGCCCATTTGTTTATATTCAGGTGCTTGCCAGCCTGTAACCACATTTAAACCAAAACGCCCATTCGAAATGGAATCAATGGTCGATGCCATACGTGCCACAATTGCAGGTGGCATGACCAGTGTTGCAGCAGTGGCATAAATTTGGATTTTGCTTGTCACTGCTGCCAGCCCAGCCATTAAAGTAAAGGTTTCAAGGTTATGATCCCAGAATTCTGTTTTTCCGCCAAAGCCACGTAGCTTGATCATCGATAGTGCAAAATCGAATCCGTAATGTTCCGCACGTTGTACGATCTGTTTGTTCATTTCAAAGCTAGGCTTATATTGTGGTGCATTTTCAGACAGCAACCAGCCATTATTTCCAATTGGACAGAAGACACCGATTTTCATTTTTAAGTACCTCTTTTTACCATTTGTTTAAGAATACCCTTTAGGTATTTCACTTGATTATTTATATCAAGTATTTAGCAAATGGCGTGCCAAATATATTTTATTAATATTAATCAAATGTTTATATTTTATTTATTTTATCAAACAGTAAAATAACCCATTATTCAGATGCACCGTTATAGTTGCAATGGCTCCAAAAAAATGCACAATTAAAAAAACAGTCACTATTTTTTTATAAAGCCTAAATATCTTTAAGCCTATAAATAAAAAAACCGTGATCTTAAAATCACGGTTTAATCAAACACTCTAAAAACCAGCTTATTCACACATTTAAAAATACAGATGCGCGCTGTAGATTCATTGATGAAAAACTATGAAGCCGTCATTTGCATAAAATGGGGCTGAAAAAATTGAAGTATCGTTTTATTCAATAGCTCTGCTCTGGTCACTGTTGAAGCATGTGCGCCTGTTTCAAGAACAGTCAGTTGTCCATGTCCAAACTGTTGCTGTAAATCACTAGATTTTTGTACAGGCACTAAAAAGTCATCCTGATTTGCAATGAAATGCAGTTGACTATGCTGCAATGCATGTATGTGCTGTTCATTGATCCTAAATTTTTGTGCAGCATCAATGCGCCTAAGAACATTTTGAATCGGTGGAAAATTTTCCAGTTGAATATTTTCTAGTGTATTTAAATGTTCATAATTTTTTGAAATCCATGCGGGCGGATACAGGAACAATCCCTGTGCTCTAACATAAGCCTCTGAACCTGCTGATTTTAATAAATGAATTCGAGTTTCAAAGCATTTGCTTGTATGCGGATCTAACTCATTCCATGCATTAATACAGGTTAAACTTAAGCATGTATTTCCAGATGAGCTAAGCAAGACAGCCAGTTCTGCACCAATAAAGCCACCAATCGCATGTCCAATAAAATGAAAATGCTGAATTTTTTCTTGCGCCAGAATTTGCACCAATTGCTTGGCTAAATCAGTCATTGAATATTGTTCTGGTAAAGCCATGGAGTCGGCATGGCAACCTTCTTGGTCATAACTTAAAACATGAAAATGCTGGGTAAGTGCTGCAATCTGAGGCTGCCAAAAACTGGCATGACCGCCTAAACCTGAAGCTAAAATCAGAAAATCAGCATTTAAGTTTTTTGTACAACGATTAATTTGATAAGTCATTTTTACCATTCATTAAAATAAATTTAATGGATCAATAGCAAAATTTGTGCCTAAAAATGAGTGCATGACCATTAATGTTATACACATAGCCTGCTCTATGGATAATCATGCGCAACTTATCATGTTCAGAAGAATAAAGTTCATTGGGTAGAATAAAGCTGACTTAAAAGAACTTATCTATGATTTTTATCAGAGATAAAAATAGATAAACCAAATTAAATATAAAAAATTAAACATCAAAATGCGGCAAGATGACCTCAAAATCCACCCAAAAACCATTTGGATTAGAGTCTATTCCAGCCATGTACAGCTCAATTTCAAACTTTAATATGACCTAATTTATTGGCAATTTCTTATATAAATGGTTCTAGTAATATGATTAAAGCCATCTATTGCTGCGTTTTGGTGCTGCATTCTTTTAGCAACAGTCTAATTACAACATCAAAAAGATCCTGCATATTTTTTCGTATGCCACAATTGCGATTTATCCTGCTAAATAAATCGTCTGCCATTTTTTTAAATTTTTATGCAAAAGTTAGCTCTGGTGAACCAAACTGAACAGTAGCTAATCAAATTTGCGTAACAACCGTTTTCATTTTCCATTAAAAAAGCCACCTAAAAGGTGGCTTTCATTTTCAGCTAGGCTGAAACAACAATTAACCTAGTTTCTTAGAAACATAGTCAATTGCAGATTGAACAGTTGTGATTTCGTTAGAATCTTCATCAGGGATAGTGATGTCAAAATCATTTTCGAAAGACATAACAAGCTCAACTAAGTCTAAAGAGTCAGCACCTAAGTCATCCATAAAAGATGCTTCGTTTTTAATCTCTTCAGCTTTAAGACCAAGTTGTTCTGCAACCGCTTGTTTGATACGTAGTTCGATATCGCTCACAGGAATTCTCCTCATTGCTTGTGGCGTTTTTAATGCCGTTAGTTTAATTGAATATCTGATTTTTGGAAAGTTTATACTTGAGCTTAGCTCATGTATAGACCACCGTTCACATGTAAAACAGTACCAGTGATATAACTTGCTTTCTCGCTAGCTAAAAAGCTCACTGCATTTGCGATATCTTGTGGATCACCTAAACGGTTTAATGCCACTTGATCACTCATTTTCTTACGAATTTCTTCACTTAATTGCTCAGTCATTTCTGTTGCAATGAAACCAGGGGCAACAGCATTCACCGTAATTTGGCGACTACCCATTTCTTTTGCAAGACTACGACCGAACGCTTCTATGCCTGCCTTAGCGGCAGAATAGTTGGCTTGTCCCGGGTTTGCAAAGTGTGCAACCACAGAACTAATATTAATAATGCGTCCAAAACGTGCTTTGGTCATGCCTTTTAAAACACGCTTAGATAGACGATAAACGGCTTTCAAATGAATATTGAGAATATCATCCCAATCATCTTCAGACATGCGTAATAACAAATTATCTTTGGTAATTCCTGCATTATTTACCAGTGCAAGAACTGGACCATATTTTTGTTCAATATCTGTAACCAAGGCATCAATGGCTGTCGCATCACGTACATCCAGTACTTTACCTGCACCATTTTCAGCAAAACTTGCAGATAATTTTTCTGCGCCTGCTTCAGATGTTGCCGTACCCACGACAAAATAACCGTCTAAAATTAATTGCTGAGCAATGGCTGCACCAATTCCTCTGCTCGCACCTGTTACCAATGCGACTTTGCGTTGTTGTGTCATGCGATTTTCCCTTCAGCCACTAAAATGGCATTTAATGCATCCTCCAAACGACTATTACTGTCGAGTGGGAACGCTTTTTCAATATTTGGTAAACGCTTCGCAAGATTGGCAAGCACATTCCCTGGACCACACTCAACCACATATTGCACACCTTGATCTTGAAGGTACTGCATCGTCTTGGTCCATTGCACAGATTGGTACAATTGAGCGGTTAATGCCTGACGTAATTGCGTCACGTCTGTCGCAATTTCTGCGTTGACATTTTGTATTACAGGAAGGCTAGGTAGCTCAATGGCAGTTTGTTCCAAAGCTTCTGCAAACTTTTCAGCAGCAGGTTTCATCAGTGAACAATGCGACGGCACTGAAACAGGAAGCGCAATCGCTTTACCCCCTTTTTCTTTTGCCGTTGCCATGACGGCTTCCACTAAAGTTTTATCGCCAGCAATCACAACCTGACCTTGCGCATTATAATTGGCTGCTTCTACTGAGCCACGACCTTGCATATTGGCTTGTTCACACAATTCAAGCACTTGAGCATCGTCTAAACCCAAAATTGCGGCCATTGCACCCTGCCCTTGAGGGACAGCATCTTGCATGAGTTTACCGCGCAAATTGACCAGTTTAACTGCATCACCAAGGCTCATTGCCCCAGCCGCAACCAATGCACTGTATTCACCAAGTGAATGACCTGCAAGATATTTTGGCGCAACACCACCTAATTCCAACCACACGCGCCATAAGGCGATACTTGTAGTCAGCAATACAGGCTGTGTAAATTCTGTTTGGTTTAAGCCTTCGCCACTTTGTGCAATATGCCATAAATCGAAACCAATGGCTTCTGACGCTTCAGCAAAAGTATCCGTTATCCCACTAAACTGTTCAGCAAGTTCAGCTAACATGCCAACTTTTTGTGAACCCTGACCAGGAAAAACAAATGCAGTTTTTGTTGCTTGAGCTGCTTGCTCGAGTCGTTTAGACGACATATAAAAATCCTTTCATGAACCTAAGCTCGTTTATGCTGCGAAATTTAGCACTTAATTTTTGTTTTGGTAATTGCCAAATACAACAAAAAACAGCAACAAAAAAAGGGAGCTTTCGCTCCCATTTTTTCCACTAAGCTTTAAGCCTAATGCTTCGTTAATTATTCAGCAGATGCTTTAGCGAATAATTGACGACCACGGTAGATACCATCTTTAGATACATGGTGACGACGGTGAGTCTCGCCAGTAGCTTGGTCTACAGTTAATGCATTCTCGGTTAAAGCGTCATGTGAACGGCGCATGTCACGGCGAGAGCGACTTTTACGGTTTTGCTGAACGGCCATGATGGCTCCTTACAAAGATCGAAAAAATGGATCAGAACAAATTCAGTTGTCTTATACTTGACAGTATAACACAAAAAATTAGTTAAGTTTACCCTTCAAACCTGCCAAAATATCAAACGGATTGTCCCGTTTTTCTTCGACAATGTCATCATTGGCGGGTTGATGCTTATGCTCACAAACATCATGTTTAGGAGACAAAGGCATCAACAATAACAATTCATCTTCTATTAGTGCGAGTAAATTAGCCGACGCAGGTGCATCAATGCTACCTTTTGTCGTTGCTTCACTTTCACCTAAAACGATGAAATCAGCATCCTCATCCAAGCGCTCTATCAGTGATTCATCATCCACAAGCGCTAAATGAAAATCTGAAACGAGAGTAAGCTCAACAGTATTCAGACAACGCTGACATTCCATTGGAACTTTCGTTTCAACATGACCATTTAACCATACGATACGATGATACGCATCCATTGATAGCTTACAGTCTATGTTAATCAATTGATGTTCAATTGATCCAACAGCTTCACGGGAAATTCGAACAAAGCGAGACAATGGCAGGTTACCTGACCATGCATAACCTTGTTCAGCCCATTTAAACGGCTCAATCTGTGCCGGAAAGGTATTTGCTGACATAATTAAGGCGGCAATTCTACAAATTCATGGGTACTCTGTCAAAGATTAAGATACAATTTTGTACTTATTTAGACAGATCATTTGGGTAATACAAGTCATGCATCAGTTGCAGCCGCAACCTGAAGTCACAACTTCATTACAGTTCGACACGCATTCAACTTCGGTTTTTACTGAAAATTCAGTCCCTGCGCAACGTTTACAGTGGGTGAATTTACAGACAGAAGTTCAACAGGTCGATTGGCTTATCTTACACTTTAATCATTGGTTTTCCCACCTAAATGTGACGCTTGTACGTGGAGATTTTGAACCAGAATATTTCCCTGCAACTGAA
Source organism: Acinetobacter sp. ANC 4973 (assembly GCF_002135275.1). Taxonomy (NCBI): domain Bacteria; kingdom Pseudomonadati; phylum Pseudomonadota; class Gammaproteobacteria; order Moraxellales; family Moraxellaceae; genus Acinetobacter; species Acinetobacter sp. ANC 4973. The sequence goes on along the minus strand of NZ_NEGM01000008.1, from coordinate 31,481 downwards.
ACCGAAGCTGCGCGGATTCAATTTGCCCATGGTTTTTTTAATAGTGCATTGCATGAAATCAGCCATTGGAGCATTGCAGGCGAGCAAAGACGCTTATTGCCAGACCTCGGATATTGGTATGCACCTGATGGTCGAACCGCTGAACAACAGGCTTTATTTGAACAGGTTGAAATTAAACCGCAAGCAATTGAATGGTTATTTTCAAAGGCATTTGGACGTAAATTTCGGGTGTCTTTAGATAATTTAACTGGCGATGGCGGCAATGGTGCAACATTTAAAGATCATGTTTATGCGCAAGTACAACAATATTTTACTGGTGAAGCTAAACTGCCACGCGATGCAGCACACTTTATTGACTGCATCTGTACCTATACGCGAAGTGGCAAAACATTACAAAGTGATGAGTTTCAACGAGAAATGTTAGACTAAATTACACAAACCCATCAAAGCTTGATTGCAAGACTTTGTAAATTCAACAGATAATGTCTAGAAATAAGTTGGGGGAGAATAAATATGCTGCATTTAAGAGTACATCCTGATAATCCTCAACCACGTTTGATCAGCCAAGCGGTAGAACGTATTCGTGCTGGCGATGTCGTGGTTTACCCCACCGATGCGGCTTATGCCATTGGTTGCCAAATTGGTAACAAAAGTGCCATGGAGCGTATTTCTCAAATTCGTGGTCTAGGTCAAAAACACCAATATGCGATTCTTTGTGCTGATTTATCCGATATTGCCACCTATGCAAAAGTGGACAATGCAATGTATCGCTTACTGAAAAATAATACCCCTGCTGTCACGACCTTTATTTTACCTGCAACCAGTGAAGTCCCACGCCGCTTAATGCATCCTAAAAAGAAAACCATTGGTCTGCGTATTCCAAGCAACCCAATTTGCCAGATGTTATTAAAAGAACTCGGTGAACCGCTTTTAACCAGTACACTCATCCTTCCCAATCATGAAGACCCTTTAGATGATCCTTATGATATTGAAATGGCATTGAGTAACCGTATTGATGTATTTATTGATGGGGGTTTAGGTATTTTAAACACCACCAGTATTATTGATTTATCTGGCGAGCATCCGCAAGTGATCCGTCGTGGTGTTGGTGATGTAAGCGCTTTTGAATAAGCGCTTTATTTTATGTACTTGAATCCTGCTTAAATTAACCACCATTTTCCAGTTTTTCATTAAGCGCTAATGTTTTCTTAGAGACTGGCATGCTTTCAGGTACATCTTTGATCACACCTTCTTTTATTGAGGCAACCTCATTAAAATTTGGACATTCCGCAAGCATTTGTTGAGTCTGATAAATTTCTTGTTTGAATTTATTCTGAATAATATAAGTCGAAATCACTTTATCTTCTTTATATACAGTTAAATATGCATTTACCAGATCAGGTTCCTGTCCTTTTAGCTTTTCTAAAATTGAACAGCCTAACAAATTCACATTGTTTTTTATGGAATCAGGTATTTGTTTTCCACTAAATTCTCTCAAATACAGATATGTAATAATATTGGGGTACTGATTTAAGATACCCCCCTATAGGCAATCCTGTATTACTAATTTGTTGGCGTAAGGCATCATTTATACCAATATTTTTAAATTATTTTTCTCATTAAGCAGTTAAATCACTTAATCGCTTCTTCTGTCTACCATCCGTATCAAAATTTTCAGGGCTTAACCACTGTTGATATGCTGTTGCTAAGCTTGGCCATTCTTCATCTAAAATTGAAAACCATGCCGTATTGCGATTTCGACCTTTCGCTATACGATCTTGACGAAAAGTCCCTTCATACTGAAATCCAAAACGTAAAGCTGCACGTTTTGAAGGCTGATTCAATTCATCGCATTTCCATTCCACACGGCGAAAGCCTTGCTCAAAACAAGTTTTTAAAAGTAAATAGATGACTTCGGTTGCGGCAGTAGACTGCTTCATTTGATGTGAAAAATACACATTGCCAATTTCTATGACATGATCCATAGGACGTGGATTCATTAAGCCCACCCATCCCACAATCGTATGATTCATTTCAATTAAATAATGCGCTGCACCCTTAAAACCAAAACAATTGGTCAAAGCAATTCGTAATTCATCGCTGGTCTCAAAACCTGAATAAGGCAAATATGTCCAACAACGACGATCCACTTCCGTTTCTACACATTGCCAAATTTGTTTAACCCGATTTTCACTCAATGTCATTGCAGATAAAGTATGTAATGTGACACTTTTTCCCTCTAGGTTTTCTACCCAAAGATGGATCGGTAAAGGATTAGATACAGGAAACCCGACAATTTGACCATATTCATTTTCTTGTACTTTTGGATCATTTTTCATATGTCATCAGAAAGGATTTGCTTAATTTTATATTGCGCAAAAAAATTCTTTTATGCCAGTAAAAAATACATATCTAACAATGACATCATATTGATGAGGGTCATTTAAATAAATATTCCTTATTTATTTTCAGGTTTTTTTGTCTTTTGTTCGATTTGGTAATTTATTTGAAGCGTGTTTTCCTTTAGACTACGCAAATTAACTCTGTGCTTTTTCTCATCATACTTATCCATCCTGAAAGCTGATCCGAAATAGCATCTTCATGCCTTTGAAAATTCGCGTGGCCTATAACTGTAATGAATCAATCCATCCATGATCCTATGGAGCAAACTTCACACATCCGTGTTCTGGATGAGTGGCAAGAATCGATTCCTGAGGATTTATACATTCCTCCAGCTGCATTTGAAATTCTTTTAGAGCATTTCGAAGGACCACTCGACTTTTTAATTTATCTGATTCAAAAAAGCGGTTTCGACCTATTACAACTTGATATTGCTCCGATTGCAGCACAGTATTTGTCTTATATGGATGCCATGAAGTCACTCAATATTGAACTGACTGCGGATTATATGGTGATGGCAGCATTATTGGCCGATCTTAAATCTCGGCTTTTACTTCCAAAAGCAACGTCATCCATTGTGATTGAAAAAGATCCAAAACAGGCATTAATTGACCGCCTTGAAACCTATTTACGCGTAAAACAAGCCGCTGAACGTCTGGGTCAACTGCCCATTCTAGAACGCGATACGTTTCCAGCCCATATCAGTCTTGGTCAAGTGGCACAAAACAACGAAGGCTATGATGTCGGTCTGTTACGTGATGCCTTATTTTGTGTGTTTAATCGACCAGAACCGATCATTCACCAAATTCAACAAGAAGCTGTGCTGCTAGAAGAACGCATCGCTTTTATTGAATATAAGTTACGCTCTGGTGAAGTTTTACATTTTAATGCTTTACTGAAACCAAGCCAAGGTCGTATGGGCATGGTCGTGACGTTTATGGCAATTCTTGAACTGACACGACAACAAAAAGTCCATATTATTGCAACAGGAATTGAAGCGCCTTTAGCGATTCAAGGAGTGCGAGCATGACTGATCACCAAACTGTGCCGCTGTCTGTTGCTGACAATCAACATGAAATTTTAATGCAACTCGAAGCGATTATTTTTGCCAGTGAAACCGCTGTTTCGCTTGCACGCTTAAAAGAAGCATTACAAAATCAATATAGCAAACCAGAATTGCGTCAGCTCTTACAACAACTGGCTATGCTACAGCATGGCAGATCAATCGAACTTATTGAAACTGCTGAAGGTTTCCGTTTTCAAGTTCGTGCCAAATATCGCAATATCATTACTCAAGTTTGGCCAGAGCGACCAACTCGCTTATCGCCAACAATGCTCGAAACCATGGCTGTGATTGCTTATCATCAACCGGTAACCCGAGCAGATATTGAACAAATTCGTGGAGTTTCAAACAATAGTCAAATATTAAGATCATTGTTTGATTGGAACTGGATTAAAGAATCTGGTTTCAGAGAGCTTCCGGGAAGACCTGCGTTGTTAGTTACAACGCCACAATTTTTAAATGCATTTGGCCTAGCATCTTTAGGTCAGCTGCCTCCCCTACAGGATGCCAAGGAAGCTTTTATGGTTCTCGATGCTCACGCACCGAAGTCATAAATAGGTGAACTGTTGATGATAATTTCTAAGGTTATGCTGTCATGAGTGAAAAATTACAAAAGGTGCTTGCACGTGTTGGTTTGGGTTCTCGCCGTTATATGGAAGAAGTCATTGCCGCAGGTCGTGTCAGTATCAACGGACGTGTTGCCCAAGTCGGTGAACGCATTGAACCAACTGATGAGCTTCGCATCGATGGTCGTAAAGTCCAATTCCAAATTGAAGATGAAATTCGTCGTCGTGTGATCATTTACTACAAACCAGAAGGTGAAATCTGTTCACGTAATGACCCTGAGTCTCGTCCGACTGTATTCGAACAACTCCCATCTATTCCTGGTGATCGCTGGGTGATGGTGGGTCGTCTCGACATCAACTCAACAGGCTTATTATTGTTCACAAATGATGGTGAATTAGCGAACCGCTTAATGCATCCGTCGAATGAAATTGAACGTGAATATGCTGTACGTGTGATGGGTGAAGTCACACCTCAAATCAAAAAGAACATGACTGAAGGTGTTGTTCTAGATGATGGTCCAGCTAAGTTTGAGTCGTTCTCTGAAATTGGCGGTGAAGGGATTAACCGTTGGTATCAAGTGGTGGTTAAAGAAGGTCGTAACCGCGAAGTTCGTCGTATTTTTGAATCACAAGGTTTAAAAGTTAGCCGTTTATTACGTACTCGTTATGGCACGGTGATTCTTCCTCGCGAACTTCGTACGGGCCGCTGGATTGAACTTGATAAAAACGATATCGATAACCTAACCAAATCTGTTGAGTTAAAACCACGTCAAGGGACGGGGCTTTTCGGCATGGCAAAACGCCGTAACGAACGTATGCAAGACAAACCACTGGCTGCACGTCGTGGTGGCTACTTACGTCAACAACGCCGCGATAGTGAAGGTGAAGCGCAACAACCTGAACAACGCCGTGACCAGCGCCAAACTGGCACTGAAAATGCGCGTCCTGATCAGCGCAGTGACAACCGTTTTAATAATCGTCCTGTTCGCACAGAAGCCAATGGCGACAACCGTTTTAATAACCGTCCTGTTCGCACAGAAACCAATGGCGATAAGCGTTTTAACACTCGAAATGATCGTTCAGAGCAGCGCACTGATCGTTCAGAACAACGCAATGACAACCGTGGCAATCGTTTTGACAATGATCGTAACGGTAACACGGTGGATAACCAAAACCGTGGTGAAAACAAATTTGCTCCACGCAAACCTTTTGGTATCAATAAAGGCTTTAAGAAGTTTTAATGCTTAAATCGCTTTAAAGAAAAGCCACTCAAATGAGTGGCTTTTTTATACCTTCTGCTTTTTTCAACTGAAAAAGAAGAAAAAATTTAAAGGACTGGAATATCAATCCACAATGCTTTTGGAAAATGCTTCACTAAATACGCCTTTAAATAGGCTGCGGTATCTTGAGAAATTAGCGCATCTTGCGATTCATCATTTAAGTTATAGGCCAAAGCATACAATGCTAAACCACGAATTTTAAGCGCTTCCAGACTTAAAAGGGTATGATTAATACTGCCTAAACGCCCTGAACTGACCAAAATCACAGGGAATTTTTTCTCAGCAATATAATCAATGGTCAGTAAATCTGTGGTTAAAGGCACCATCAAACCACCAGCACCTTCAAGCAACACCAGATCATATTTTTCAGCCAGCTGTTGCGTTGCATCGGCAATTTTTTGAAAATCAATTTCACGACCATCAATCTGGGTGGCTAAATGTGGCGATGCAGGATAGCTAAAAATCTCAGGCATGGTCAGTTTGCTTTGATCTTCAGGAAACCAGCCCATTCCCATAATTTCACGGTGCTGTTCAATATCTTCAGAAATATCAGTATTACCCGTTTGAATCAGCTTTTGGGTAATGGTTTTTTGCCCCTGCTCATTCCATAATTTTGCCAAATACCCCGTCGTGTAGGTCTTGCCAATGCCTGTATCAATACCACTGATAAAATATACAGGTGCGCTCATGGCTTTCTCCGTGCAATACAATAAATAGGATGATAGCTCAAGCGATAGCTTGCTTGACCTGACTGATCCAGATTTGAAAATTGTTGATAATCTAAATAAAACTGTTGTAACGACTGTTTTGTCCAACGATGCTTGGACGCGGTTGCCGTGACACCGGTGGCTTTTAAATGCTGTAACACTTGTTTGGGATGCTCAAAATATAAAGTTTCGATATTTTCAGATAAATGAATAATATCAAAACCCTGAACAAGCAGTTTTTCCTGAATCGCATCAAGACTCAAATAATCCAAACCCTGCCCTGTTAATGCTTTAATTTCTTTGAGGTTTTGCTGTCCAAAGGTCGAAAAACAAAAATAGCCCTCTCCCATTAAAGCATCTGAACATTGATTAAAAATCGCCTCTAAATCAATCATCCACTGCAACGCAGAACTAGAAACAATCAGGTCTAAAGCTTGGGGAAATTGCAACTGTTCAATATCACCAATGAGCCATTGTAGTTGCTTAGATTCAGAAAAATGTTGCTGAACTTCAGAATATAAATCATTCAAAATTAATTGATTAAACTGAAAATTCTGCATCAATAAATGACTTAAATTACCCGAACCACAACCAATTTCGAAGACACGATCAAGCTTTGTTTTTGGCAAATAATTTTGCATTAACTGAACAAGATGCTGACAAATTTGCTTTTGCACCACCGCATGCTGCGTATAGCTTTGTCCTGCTTTTTCAAAACGCTGAGCCACTTGGACCTTATCAATATTGAGGTTTTTCACAATACATCACTCACAGCAAAGTACTCACAACAACGCAACCAACTGATCCAAATCAGCCTGATTCAGTTGCGAAGTTAAGCAAATTCGCAAACGTGAGCCATGCTGCGGCACTGTCGGGGGGCGTACAGGCATAATATAAAAACCTTGCTGTTGTAAGACTTTGGCTTTATTCACTGTTTTTTGCGATTCACCCATAATCACAGGCACAATATGCGAGGTCGATGGGCAATCAAAACCTTTGCTTTGTACCGCTTGCTGTAAATACTGACTGATCTGTTGTAAATGCTGACGCTGCTGATTCAAGCCTAAAACTTTTTGGAAAATAAAATTTGTCCACGCCATACAAATGGGGGGTTGTGCAGTACTAAAAATAAGCGGTCGCATGCTATTAATCAAATAATCACGAATGATGGCATGACAAATCAAATAACCACCAACAGAAGCTAAAGCTTTACCAAAAGTGCCAACCAAAAAATCAATCTCATCGATCACGCCATATTGTTCAGCACAGCCCAAACCGTGCTCGCCACGCACACCGATCGCATGCGCTTCATCGACATAGAGCATGACTTTGCTAAATTGCTGCTTAATCCGTACCAATTCAGCTAAATCAGTCTCATCACCATCCATACTAAAGATGGATTCAGTCACCACAATAATGCGATCAAAGCTTTCATCGGTATGATACTTTTGTAAAAGTTGGCTTAAATGTCCCAAGTCATTATGACGATAACGCACATATTTAGCCGACGACAAACGAATGCCATCAATCATACTGGCATGAATGAGTTTATCGGCAAGAATTAAAGTTTTTGCATCACTCAAGGCAGGTAATATGCCAATATTCATGTGATAACCACTGTTAAACAACAGCGCTGACCGTCCATGAAATGCCTGACTTAAACTTGCTTCAAGCTGTTCATAGGCAGGAAAATTTCCTGTCAATAAACGCGATGAGGATGAACTCATGACACGTAAATCATTTGGCGTTTGATCGAAAAATTGTTCACGTAAAGCAAGATCCGCAGCTAAGCCTAAATAATCATTCGAACTCAGATTCAGCATGCTTTGACCGTTAATTTGGATCGTGCGACCGTGCTGAATATTCGAAGTAAATTGACGTAAATTACCTTGTTGTTTTAATTGCTCAAGTTGCGCTGCATAATGATCCAGATGTTGCTCAAGTTGACTCATGCCGAATGCTCCATTTGTTCAACCACTTCGACCAATTGTTGCAATAAGATGCTCAGTTCATTTTCCGTGATGATGTACGGCGGCATCACATAGACCAATTTTCCGAATGGACGGATCCAAATGCCACGACGCACGAATTCTTGTTGTAAGGTTTTCATATCGACATTAAACGTCAACTCTACCACGCCAATTGCGCCCAAAATACGCACATCTTGCACATATTCAAGCTGTGATAAGGGTTGTAAATGCGTGGATAATTGTTGGTTGATGCGCTCAATATTGGCTTGCCAGTCTTGCGCCAATAACACTTGGGTACTTTTGACTGCTACAGCACATGCCAGAGGATTCGCCATAAAAGTGGGGCCATGCATAAACACGCCTGCCTCACCTTGACTAATGGTTTGCGCGACTTTTTTACTGGTTAAGGTGGCGGAAAGCGTCATATATCCCCCCGTTAAACCCTTACCAATACACATAATATCGGGTTCAACTTGGGCGTGTTCCCACGCAAACATTTTACCTGTGCGCCCAAAACCTGTCGCGATTTCATCAAAAATCAGCAAGATATTATATTTTTCACAGAGTAATTTGGCTTGACGTAAATATTCAGGATGGTAAAAACGCATGCCGCCTGCACCTTGTACTATCGGCTCTAAAATGAGTCCGGCAATGCTTTGGTGATGCTCAGCCAAAGTCTGTTCCAGTTCGGCAATATCGGCCTGATCCCACTCATCATAAAAACCGACTTGCGGTGCAGGTACAAAAATACGATTTGGTAAACTTGAACCAAAAATCTGATGCATGCCCGTCACAGGATCACAGACGGACATGGCATTCCATGTATCCCCGTGGTAGCCCGAACGTGGTGTGACAAAGTTGGTTTTCTCTACATTCCCCAAAGATGACCCGCTTTTCGATGCCCAGTATTGCACGGCCATTTTTAAAGCCACTTCTACCGCTACAGAGCCTGAATCGGCATAGAAAATTTTATCTAAACTGGGCGGAGTTATTTGGAGCAGCAATTTACCCAGTTCAATGGCAGGTTCATGGGTGAAACCACCAAACATAATATGCGACATTTTGTGTAATTGATCGGTTACCGCCTGATTCAATTCTGGATGGTTATAACCGTGAATGGCACACCACCAAGATGACATCCCATCAATCAATTGACGACCATCTTCAAGCTCAATGGTTGCACCATAAGCCTGTTTTACCTTAAAGGTTGGTAAAGGCTTGGTCATGGAGGTATAGGGATGCCAGATATGTTCAAGATCAAATTGCAGATCATTTAATTCAGTCATCCTTAACTCCACAGCTACAGCAAAAATCTATTTTGTTGATCTTAAACCCGCACAGATAAAAAATAAATTGCGATATTTGCCACTTATCAGCATGTTTAATTCATTTTCTGTAAATATTGGCAGATTTTGTCAGTTATGACTTCAGCTTTAAAGACAGGACAACCATGTGAACCTTGAATTAAATCGACATGCAAAAATTTTGCATCGAATTGTTGGAAATTCTGGACAACTTTGCAATCAACTAAGGCATCCTGCTGTGCAAAAATATGATACTGCTTGCCCTGATAATTTTTTAATATATCGACAATATTTAAATTTTCCAGCAATTCTAAACCCTGTTTAAGTAGGTCAATTTGTTGTGGCTGAATTAAACTTTGTAAAGTGATGAAGTCTTTTTTGCTACTTTCTACACCCTGACAAACCATATAGCCAAATTTCTTCAGTGTCAGAATTGCATCCTGTTCAAAAGAGTGTTTAAAAGCTTGAAAGGTCTGTTGTGGCATAGCTGTTTGCCAGCTGTCATTGGCGACAAAACAAGGATTGGATGCCAAGGTGATTAAAATCTTTTGTTCAGCATAATGTTGTTCAATTTCATCCACCAAAAGACTGGCAATCTGCCCACCTAAAGACCAACCAATAATCACATCAAATTGACGCGCCCATTCAGCCTTGTGTTGCAAAACATCTTGATCAAAAGCATTAAAGATATTGATCAGTTCAACTTCATGACCTTGTTGTTGCAAAGCCAGTTGTAATGAATGCAGGAGATTTGTGCCCCCGCCCCAGCCTGTAATCAGTAAAATACGTTGTTTCACAATCAGCCCCAAATTAAAAAATATAAACTAAGCATTATTTTCCAAATCTAGCAATAACTTTGCTGGAAAAACCTTGGCCCAATTATTTTTAAATTGTTTATGTACCTGATCAATCGGGAAATGACTATTTCGACCGATTTGCTGAGCTTGTGCAATATCATCTGCCCGCATATAGGCTAACAAATAATCTTGACCATCTAATTCCAAGTGAAACCACGATTCCACATGCACACCTTCTGCCCGAAGTGTTTCTATCGCTTCATCTTTACGCTCATTCAGTTCTTTTTTCCATGCTTCAACATGATCCAACGTATCAGGCTTTAATTTGATTAATACCGCACCAACATCCATACATTGCTCTTATTTTATAATTTTGATTCATCTTTATAACATACCTGCTGTATGCAAAAAACCTGAGTAATTTCCAGCACTGCGCCATTCTAAACTCTGCTAAACTGAGTTCACTTCCAATAAAAAGTAAACGATATGAACTATACAAAATTCTTTGGCATTGGCTTGGTTTGTATCAGCACATCCGTTGGATTTTCCACTTTAAGCCATGCGGAAAACTCTATTTTTACCAAAACTGATACTCAACAAAAGCAATGGGTTGGCAAGCCTGCACCGATGTTTAAATTACAAGATCAAAATCAAAAATGGCATGAATTGAGCCAATATAAAGGCAAATGGGTGGTACTTTATTTTTACCCAAAAGATAATTCACCCGGCTGTACTCAAGAAGCCAATCAATTTAAAGCACTGTATCCACAGTTTTTAAAAAGTAATGCCGTTGTTCTTGGCGTCAGCTTAGATGATGTGCAATCGCATCAAAAATTTTCCGAAAAATTAGGCTTACCGTTTCCTATTTTGGCAGACAATAAGCACCAATTAGCCAATCAATTCGGTATTGTGCGAAATTTAGGGGTAACTAAAATAGCAAAACGAGAGAGCTTTTTAATTGATCCGAAAGGAACCATTGTTTATCACTACAACAGTGTAAACACACAGTCCCATGCCGCTCAGGTTTTAGCAGATATTCAAAAAATAAAATGGAAATAATTCATGCAATTACAAAACAATGAGAAAATTTTATATAAAACAAAACCTATAAACTCTATTTACCTATTTTTCCTATGTATAACCCTATGCGTATATGTTTTGTTTGTACTTCCGTTGCAGTCCAAACATTTTATAATGTTGGCTATATTCTGCTTGTTGAGTTTTTTCCGATTTTTTGACTCTATCGTTATTACCAACCAACGTATCATTTCGCATCTGTTTTTACGCCAGCGCACAATTCAACTTTCTACATTGCAACAACCGCCTTTTCTCACGATTGATCCTAAAAAATTCAGACAATATGAATGGCAACGTAAATTATTAAAAAAAAATTTCCAAGATTTTTGGTTTTATAAAACAGATATTTATTTTAAACAATTAATAAGTGCAGTAGATCCAAATCCTTTAGAAAGAATCCCTTTATCTCTTTTTTCGAAAAAACAGAAAGATCGAATCATTCAAACATTGGCACAATCATGGCAACTTGATCCAACGATTGAACATCGGGAATAAGCTGTAATTTGATATCAAAAGAAATTTAAAGCATAAAAAAGCCCAGTAAACACTGAGCTTTTTTATGTAAAACTAAAATCTTACATTTGTGATTGAATATAGTTTTGTAAACCAATCAATTCAATCAAACGAATTTGTTTTTCTAACCAATAGGTATGATCTTCTTCAGTATCCGACATTTGCTGACGAAGCATATCACGCGTCACGTAATCACCTTTTTCTTCGCAAAGTTTCACACCTTGCGCAAGTTTATCACGAACATGATATTCCAGTTTTAAATCTGCTTTTAAGCAGGTGACAACATCTTCACCTGTTTCAATATCATCACGATTCATATTCGGTGTGCCTTCTAAAAATAGGACACGGCGAATAATTGAATCAGCATGCGCTGCTTCTTCTTGCATTTCATGATCGATACGTTCAAAAATTTTAGTTAAACCCCAATCTTCATACATACGAGAATGAATGAGATATTGATCACGAGCAGCCAGTTCGCCACCGATCAACATATTTAGATAGTCTATGACTTCTGGATTGCCACGCATTTCAAATACTCCATACCCTTTTTTAATATTATGGGCAAAATAAACCATCAATGCAAAGTAAAAATTATGTAAGTTAATGATTTTTATAAAATAAAAATGAGAAACATACGCATTTGCACTTTAAACCATCAAATTCCTATTTAGAAAACAAGCTGTTGCAGTTTTTATGACTCAAATCCGAATCATTTTTTGCTCTCTTTTAAAGTATAATTTTTTGTAACCAATCACGATCTATGCAAATTTATCTTTTTTGACTCACAAGTTTCATCTTTAGCCCAAGACAAGCCACTTTTTTCTGACTATCATGCGTATAGACTTGAGAACAATAACGGCTTAAAAATGACAGCAACTCAAAACACAGCTCCAATTTTAGTGACTGGCGCAACTGGTTATATCGCCAGTTGGGTCATTCAAAAACTGCTTGAACAAGGTCATCAGGTACATGCCACTGTCCGTGATCTAAATAAAAAATCGGGTTTTGCCCATTTGGAAAAAATTGCAGCGCAAAGTACAGGTACGCTTAAACTCTTTAAAGCCAATTTACTGGAAGAAAATTCTTTTGATGAAGCCATGCAAGGCTGTGAAATTGTTTTACATATGGCTTCGCCTTTTGTCGTCACCAACTTTAAAGATGCTGTAAAAGATATTATTGAGCCGGCTGTTTTAGGTACAGAAAATGTACTTAATAGTGTCAATAAAATCGAGTCAGTGAAACGTGTGGTCGTGACTTCGAGTATTGCCTCTACCTATGGCGATGCAATCGACATTCTAAAAACCGAAAATAATGCCTTTGATGAGTCACATTGGAATACCAGCAGTTCTGAAACCCATCAACCTTATCCCTATTCTAAAGTCATGGCAGAGCGTAAAGCTTGGGACATGCAAAAAGCACAAAACCGTTGGGATTTAATCTGTATCAATCCTGCTTTGGTTCTTGGCCCTTCTCTAACCCCAAATACACAATCGGGTAGTGTCGAAGTTTTGCAACAATTTACCAATGGTATGACCCTTTTAGGCGTACCGCCAATGTGGAATGGTATTGTTGATGTACGCGATGTTGCCGATGCGCATATCCATGCTGCATTTAAAGCCGATGCTCAAGGGCGTTATATTATTAGTGGTGGCACACTTAGTTTATTAGAAATGGGCAAAATTTTACGTCAAAATTTTGGTCATAAGTTCCCGTTCCCGCGTAATCATTTACCGAAAGCTGCCTTTAAAATTTTTGGTCCATTGGTCGGGTTTTCTAAAGACTTTGTCGAACTAAATATGGGTTATCCAATTTACTTCAATGCCGATAAGAGCAAGCAAGAATTTGGCATTGAATACTATAATATTGAAAGCAGTTTGGTTGAACATTTCCAACAACTGCTTGATGATGGCGTGGTGAAAAAATATCTTTAAGCTCAAAAAAGCCACCGAATTAATAATGCCAGTCAGTTAAAAAACTGACTGGCATTTTATTTTTTAAATTCATCGTGTTATTCGAAACACGAAAACGTCATCCACAATTTGAGCAATAAATGATGCCTTTCATGCGAACTTAAAATATATTTTGAGGCTTCTCATTTAGGCTTATTCAGAGTAATACCAATTTTCATCAATATCTCAATATTCTAAAGATCTCCCCTAACTCCTCTTTATTCAAGAGGGGAATATAACGAATCAAATAAATATTTAAATTTGTGTCACTCCTCCCTTTTTCAAAGGGAGGTTGGGAGGGATTTAGCTGATGAAAGATGATCATTTAATTTTAAAAAATAAGACTCCATCGCGAATAACTAAAAAGCTAAGGAGTTAATTGAAAAACCCCTTAACCGATCAGCATTACACCAAATCGGTGGCTTTTTTATAGATTTAATACAGCTTAAATTTGCCCATAGTCTGTCATTAAGGCAATAAACTCTTGCTCATTCAGCACTTGTACACCTAACTTTTCAGCTTTTTCAAGTTTCGAACCTGCTTTTTCCCCTGCAACCAAACATTTGGTTTTACTGGAAATACTACCGCTCACCCGTGCCCCTAAAGCTTGCAGCATTTGTGTGGCCTCATCACGCCCCATTTGGCTGAGTGTGCCTGTAATCACCCAACTTTCACCATTTAACGGCTGACGTGTTGGTGCAATCGGTGCATCCCAATGGATACCTGCATCAATTAAACGCTGCACCACTTCCAAATTATGCGGCGCTTGGAAAAAATCAATAATCCATTCTGCGGTAATCTCCCCCACATCAGGCGTTTTCTTTAAGGTTTCAATATCGGCATTTTGTAATGCCTCCAAAGTTTGAAACGTATTGGCCAACATGCGTGCTGTAGTTTCACCTACACCGCGAATACCTAAGGCATAAATAAAGGCCGCAAGGGTGGTTTTTTTACTCTTTTCAATTGCATCAAATAGGTTTTGAACAGACTTCTCGCCCATTTTTTCAATCGTTAATAATTGCTCACGATGCTCATGTAAGCTGTAAATATCAGCGACATTTTTTAATAGGTCAAGGTGTAATAAAGATTCCACCCAACGATCACCCAAACCTTCAATATCCAGTGCTTTACGCGAAACAAAATGACGAATCGCTTCAATACGTTGCGCTGCACAATATAAGCCCCCCGAACAACGTGCCAATGCTTCACCTTCGGGCATCACCACAGGCGACTCACAGACTGGACAATTTTCAGGTAAATGAACTTCTACCGTATCATCAGGGCGAAATTCAGGCCAAACTTTTTCAACTTTAGGAATCACATCGCCACTGCGGTATACACTGACGGTATCACCAACGCGGACATCTAAACGATGGATTTCGCCAATATTATGCAATGTCACATTGGATACAGTGACCCCGCCCACAGCAACTGGATTTAACCGTGCGACTGGGGTTAAAGTTCCCGTCCGACCCACTTGCCAATCAATATTTTCAACCGTGGTTAAAGCGGCAACGGCTGGAAATTTATAGGCAGTTGCCCAACGTGGTTCACGACTTAGAAAACCCAACTGTTGTTGCTGTTTTAAATCATCGACTTTGACAACCATGCCATCAATTTCAACGCTTAAGTTTGGGCGTTCTGCATTGATCTGTTCATATTTTTCTTGGACTTCTTGAATGCTATCGCAAACAAAATGGCGCTCACCGACAGCAAAACCAAAATTGGTTAACCACTGTAAGCTTTCGGACATTGATGTTAAGCCATGATTTGGTTCACATTGTGCAATACCATAGGCATAAAATGCCAAAGGACGAGATGCCGCGACTGCTGGGTCTAACTGACGTAAACTACCTGCTGCTGCATTACGTGGATTGGCAAAAGTCTTTTCACCTTTGGCTTCATTCTCCGCATTCAGTTTCTCAAAGCCCGCTTTCGGCATTAACACTTCACCACGCACTTCTAACAGTGTCGGAATTTTCACCAAATCAGAACTTAAAACCTTCGGTAAGTTACGAATGGTTTTAACATTTTGAGTAATATCTTCCCCTGTTTCACCATCGCCACGGGTCACACCACGAACCAATATCCCATTTTCATACCACAGTGAAATCGCCAAGCCATCAAATTTTAATTCCACATCATATTGAATTTTCTGATTCGGCAAGCGTTCTTCAATACGACGTGCAAATGCAAATAGATCTTCTTGATTAAATACATTACCCAATGACAGCATGGGTACAACATGGGTAATACTGTCAAATTTAGGCAGTGCTTGACCGCCCACTTTATTGGTCGGTGTATCGGCTTGTATACATTCTGGATATTGTTGTTCTAACGCTTTCAACTGATGAAACAATTGATCATATTCACTATCTTCAATGGTCGGTTGATCCATTACATAATAAGCATGATTATGCTTGGCTAAAATTTGGATCAATTGACGCATTTGCGCTTTGATAGTTGAATCTTGAGTCATTTCTTCACCATAAAAAAGGGCGGTCTATTTTCCGCCCTTAAAAAATTTTATCTACTCGCTATTATAGAAATCGAGTGCTTCTGTTTCAAACTAAACTTCTGCTGCATGTCCTGAACGGTAATCAATCGCCTGATGACGCCATTGCTCACGTAACTGTGGCGTAAATTCTTGATTATTTTGATCGTAAACAGTGCCATCAATTTCACGGGCAATTAAGCGCGAAATACTGTCCATGGTATCAAAGGCATTTTGTACGTCACTATGTGGTAACGCTAAGAAAAATGCTAAACCTTTGACTTGTTCAGTGGACAAGGTTTCAAGGTCAAAACCAGCCGCGCCTTCATCCGTGATTTGTAAAACGGAAAAGAGTAATTTGCTATCGTCTTGACTATAGCGATGGAAACACGCCATTTCACCAAAACGTAGACCATATTTAAGCAAGACTTTTAAGGTTTTTTCACCTGAAAGCACACGACGTTCTGGATAAATATTTAACGCAATGAATTCAACCGCAGTGGATAATGCACTTTCCTCATCAACACGCTGCTGTTCATGTAAATGCTCATCCAAAATGCTGCTTTCATCTTCAAACTCTGAAATTTCAGCTTTGGCGATATTGGCATTCAGACTAAATTCTGCCGCTTCTTTTGCTTCGGTTTTTTTCAATTGAGCGGATGGTTCAGTTGCAACATCGACCGCTTTAGCAAGTTCAGGTTCAAGCGAATCTACACCTGATTCAGTATTGCTAATGCTTTCAGCTGCATCAGCCTCAGTATTTTCAGTTTTTTCTTCTGTACTGGTTAAATCTTGAGTCGCTTCAATGCTTGACGTTTCTGCGGCATTTTGTAATTGATCACGTACATGGCGAGGAATCACAGGCTGCTGGCTATCTGAGTCGACATGCAGTTCTGAATCCAATGAAGGTGCTGCATCAGCAGGTTTTTTAAACAGCATTTTTAAACCGAATAACATAATGATAACGGCGATAACAATACCAACGACGGTTGTGACTTCCATATTATGACTCCGCGACTAAACCGTATTCTTTTGCCTGTTCCAAATCGACAGTGACTAATTTTGATGTACCGGGTTCTGGCATGGTAACACCTAACAAATCGGTTGCCATCGTCATTGCAACTTTATTATGAGTAATGTAAATGAATTGTACTTGTTCAGAAAGCTCTTTTACCAAATTACAAAATCTTCCCACATTGGCATCATCCAAAGGTGCATCCACTTCATCTAAAACACAGAACGGTGCTGGATTCAAACGGAAGATTGCAAACACCAATGCCAATGCCGTAAGTGCTTTTTCACCACCAGACAATAATGCCAAAGAACTGTTACGTTTACCCGGTGGACGAGCCATTAGTTTTACACCCGATTGCCAGTCATCTTCAAGACTTAAACTCGCTTCCCCACCATTAAATACTTTAGGGAACAAATCTTGTAGCTCGATATTGACCCGATCAAAGGTGGTCATAAACAATTTTCGGGTTTCTTGATCAATACTTTTCATGGCATTTTTTAATTGATCAACCGTTTTTTCCAAATCTTCAATTTGGTGACTCAACTCGGCAAAACGCTTCGATACTTCTTCATATTCTTCCGAGGCAGCTAAATTCACCGCGCCCAACTTATCAAAGCGTTGTTGTGCTTTTTCTAGCTGTTGTTGATGTGCCAGCAAATCAATGCTTAAACCTGCAATGACTTCACTATTTAAAGCCGTCAATTGTTCTGAATAATGCTGTAAATCAGATTTCGTGACTTGCCAAGCTAGACGTTTTTCTTCCAATTGACCACGTAATTTTTCATCGTGTTGTTGCTGTTGATGACGCTGCTTAGTCAAAGATTGCTGTTTTTCTTGCAAATTATTCAGTTCAACTTGCCATTCATGCCAAGTCTTTTGCAATTTCTCTGTCACTAGGGCTTGTTGATTAAATTGTGACTCCAGTGCGGGTAATTCCAATTGCACAGGATCGATAAAATTTTTCGCTTGTGCCATTTGCAGCATAATTTGTTGATATTGCGCTTTTAAGAATGAAGCATCTTTTTCCAATAGTTCAGTTTGCTGTCCCGTTTGTGCGGTCTGACGACGCAGCAACTCCAATTCCTGTTGCGCCTGCTGCCAAATTTGTTGCGTATTTTCAAGCTGCTCGGTGAGTTCCTCAACTTGAAATTGCATGGTTTTATAATGTGGTAAAGCCTGTTCCAATTTCAAATTTAAGGCATGCAAATCAATTTCCAAATCATCTTTTTGCATGGCATCTTCTTCCAGCTGCTCATCCAGTTGTTGTAACTGATGTTGCAATTGTTGCTTTTGCACTGAAAATGCCTGAACTGTGCTTTGTACTTGCGCTATTTTGACATCAAGCTGTTGCAATGCCTTTTGCTGTTGCTTTAACGTCTCTTGCTGATCTTGAATATTTTTTTGCAAGGTTTGAATGTGTTGTAGCACTTCTGGCACTTGTTGTTCAGCCACTTCAAGCTGGGATAACTGCTGTGCCAGTGTACTTTCAATTTCATCTAAACGGATGCGATGGCTGAGTACCCCTTGCCCTGCTTGACTGGCTTCATCATAAAATAAACCAATCACCCAATCCACACCGACATGATAGCCATCCAGACTTAAAATGGACTGTCCTAAGCTCAACTGGCTTTGCAAAGACAAGGCCTGAGTTAGCGTATCTGCCACCGCCACCTGTTGCCAAATGGAATACTGGGGTGACTCAATCCAATCGGCCAAACACTCTAAATCCGCTAACTGAATCCGATTTTGCAAAACATTGCTTTTAAGCTGACGAGCAATACTTTCAGCAAAATGAGCATTCGCATCTAATATTTGTGCAGAAAGCCATTTCGCCAAAAACTTTTCAATTAAATTGGCATGCGGTTTGGCTTGATCTTTCAGCTTGAATACCTGCATCAACTGCACAGTATCCTTCTGAACTTTCGGACTGTTTTTAATCAGCAATTGATTCAGATTTTTTTGTTCCGATTGCAACACCTGAATTTCAGACTTCAAACTGGAAACAACATTTTTCTGCTGCGTATATTGTGCCTGTGCTAACTCTAATGTTTGTTTCTGGGTTTGAATATTTTGTTCTAACTGCTCAAACTGCTGTGTGAATTGAATTTTGTCCTGCTCAAGCTGTTCAATATCATCATGCTGATTTTGCTGTTGGATTTGAGCAGTTTGCTGTTGCAAGGTTTGCTTTTGCTGTTCTATTCGGATGATATTTTTGGCTAATTGCTCACTTTGTGCCAACATTTGCAGCTTGTGCTGTTGCTGTTTTTCAACCTGAGTTTTGACCAATTCAAATTGCTGTTGCACCTGTTGTTGTTGTTCTTTCAAACCACCCACATTTTGGCTTTGATCTTGGCTCTGACTTTCTTGCTGCTGTAATTGCTCGCTCTGCTGTTCGTATTGCGCTTGCAAGGTTTCAATTTGCAATTCAATCAACTGCAAGCGCTCTTTGGTCTGTAATTTTTGTTGTTCTAACTGCGTTAAAGTCGAGGTATTCTGTTGAAATAAAGACTGTTTTTGTTCCAGTGTCATTTTCAATTCAGAACATTTTTTCTCTGCCTGTTGCCATTCGTTTTGCAAAGGCGTGGACTGTTGAATCAGGCGTTGAAATAATTCACTGGTTGCCGTTAAATCATGTTCTAAAGTACTCAGTTCCGAGCGAACCAACTTAAAGCTTTCACCCAAGGCATTCATCTGCACAGTATATTCTTGCTGCAAGCGGCTGCTTTGCTCACATTGAAATGACAGCACTTCAACTTTGATGGTACGAATCTGGGTTTCAAGTTCTTTGTATTGCACAGCGGTTTCAGACTGACGTTTTAGCGTTTTCAGCTGTGACTTCAGTTCCGCATTAATATCTTCCAGACGCGATAAATTTTGTGTGGTGTGATCGAGATGCAATAACGTTTCACGACGACGCGCCTGATAACGTGAGACCCCCGCAGCTTCCTCAATAAACACGCGCATTTCATCAGGTTTGGCATCGACCAGACGGTTAATCATGCCTTGTTCAATAATTGAATATGAACGTGGCCCTAGACCTGTACCCAGAAAAATATCGGTGATATCACGACGACGGCATTTAGTACCATTTAAGAAATATTCAGACTTCCCATCACGGTTGACCTGACGGCGTACTGCTAATTCATTGTAGCCATTGTATGTCCCACCGAGCTTGCCATAGGTATTATCAAAGCGTAATTCAACACTTGCCACACCTACAGGTTTACGTTTCGCTGTACCCGTAAAAATGACATCCTGCATGCTACCGCCACGCAGTTGCCGTGCACTTGATTCACCCATGACCCAACGAATGGCATCAATCACATTCGATTTACCACAGCCATTTGGCCCAACCACAGCGGTACGATTCGCCTTGAAGTGTAAAGTCGTACTATCGGCAAAAGATTTAAAGCCGGAAAGTTTTAAGCTGCTTAAACGCATAATGTCCTGATTAACGTCGTGAACGTCTTGCCCATGCAAGTTCGATTTGTTTCATCCGTGTTAGAGATTCCAACACAAGGTTACGCAAGTGTCGACAAAAATCGTCCATAAATAAAGTAGCTTGTTGTGATTTTCGGATCAAAACTGCATCAGTCACCAACTTAAACAATTCAAATGATTCCTGTAGCTCACGGCGAGAGATATTTAAGGTTAAAAAATAGCTGCGACGCAATGACGGCAGCAACTCTTGATAGAACTTGATTAAATAGGGATTACCGACCATCTCTTGTTGCCGTGCTAAACCCTGAAAGATTAAATCATAGAATTTTTCAGTATGTCCCTGACGCGTTTCCTCATGCAATTGTGTCAATAATGCTTGAATTCGTTCGGCTTCATGTGTGCGCCAAGCTTCTGCCATACGCTGCACAATTTGCCCTAAGAGCAAAGCACTCATATCAAACAAAGCACGCACTTGCTGCGCAGACATTTCTGACACAACCGCACCACGACGTGGGTAAATTTCAATCAGCTGTGTTCGCTCTAATAGCAGTAATGCTTCGCGTACAGAACCTCGACTCACATCAAGCTCAGCCGAAATTCGCAACTCTTGGATGCGTTCGCCTTCTACCAGTTCGCCACGAATAATTTGCTCACTAATATGTTTGGCAATTTGTTCGGACAAACTCTCCTTCCCCTGTTCGTGCATACTATTCCTATCTTGTTTTTATAAGATGCAATCGAAAAACGGTCATAAATACTGACTGATATTCTCTTTTACTCAATTGTAACCATAAAGAAAATGACATTGTCAGACAATTTTTAAGTCTATACAGTCAATTTTAAAAAAATGAAATCATTGACTTGCATGAGAAGCGCATGCGCACCTGAAAAATAGACCTAAATTCTATTTGTTAGTCCTATTTTCCTTTTTTGACCTTGGCATAAAAAGAATGCCAATTAAAAATCTAAGCGATACAGCGTCATTAAATATAGAACAAAGATGTGCAGGATTTCATCATCACGTAGCTTAAGCCAGCTATTTTTAGTTTAATTTACAAGGTTAAAAATAGTTTGAAAAGCCTTGATAAATAAAATATGAACCAACGACGGTTAAAAGACAGGCAAAGCATCTTTTCAGCATAGCTGGCGATAACTTATGTGCTACTTTAGCCCCCAGTTTCGCTGTAATAAAGCTCATCACGCTAATCCCAATAAAAGCATAAACATGTACATAACCAATACTATGCGGCACTTCAACGGTTGCATTCGAACCAAACCACATGAAGCCTAATGCACCCGCAATGGCAATAGGTAACCCACCTGCTGCCGACGTTGCTACTGCTTTTTGAATGACCACACCATGACGATTTAAATAAGGTACGGTAAGGCTGCCACCGCCAATGCCAAAAATAGCCGATGCAATGCCAATACCACCACCTGCAAGCATTTGCATACCTTTGGCAGGTAAGTGCTGAGAAGGATCAATACGTTTACTTGCACCGTTAAACATGCCATATCCCACCCAAATCGCAAAAAAACCGATCAGCAATTGCAAACCCTGACCCGAGATATAATCCGCAATACCCGCACCTATAAATGAGCCGAAAGCCAGACCTGGTGCTAAATTACGAAAGACATCCCACATCACAGCACCACGTTTGTGATGTGCTGAAACAGAGCTAATGGAGGTCACAATAATCGTCGCTAAGGATGTACCCACAGCCAAATGCATAATGACCGAAGCATCATAATGTAACTGGGTAAACACAATATATAAAATAGGTACAATAATGAGACCGCCACCGACCCCAAATAGTCCAGCAGTAAAACCCGCCATTGCACCAATCAACAAATATATGATTAACTCCATGATTCACATTCCACTGCTGCTTAAATTTAAATGGATTTAGAGACTCGACAACTGCAAAAAATCCTCGACGACGCTCATCAGCGCCCTGAAGTATTAATACTGAAACCCGTCACAACTTCAACCAATGATGATGTCCGTGAAATTGCACTCAAAGGTGTTCACAGCGTTTTAGTCTGTAGCACAAAGCAAACTCAAGGTCGTGGACAACGTCAACGACAGTGGATATCACCTGAAGGGAATATCTATTTAAGCACATTGCTGAATACACGAACACCCATTGATGGGCGTCTTGCCCTTGAAATTGCATTAAATATTTTGCAAATGCCAAGTCTTAAAAACTTAAATCTGCAAGTCAAATGGCCGAATGATCTCTATAGTACACAAGGCAAATGGGGCGGAATTTTAGTTGAACCGCTTTCCCCACATCAAGTGATTGTCGGTGTTGGCATCAATCTTGATCCCATTCCCAAAGAAAATATTGACCAGCATGCAACATCATTAAGTGAATTAGGCTTGAGCTATATTTCTCGTCCTCAACTGATTGCCGAGTTATATATGGCCATTCAACAGGCCAGTGAATGGTTTGATCATGATTGTTATAACCTTGCTGTTCGTTTTAACCATTATGCGGCATTTAAAAATCAAGCTGTTGAATTTGAACATCATTCAGGACTTTGTTCAGGCATTTTTATCGGTATTCAAGATGATGGTGCGGTGAACATTGAAACCAGCGCAGGTTTACAACAATTTTATCAAGGGCGCTTACGTCGCTTAGAAACCTCTCTTTAGAGAAATGCAATGAAGAATTTATGGTTAGATATTGGCAATACGCGGCTCAAATATTGGATTACTGATAACAATCAAGTGATCGAGCATGCGGCAGAAATGCATTTGCAGTCTCCAGCAGATTTACTTTTAGGTCTGATTCAACACTTTAAAGCACTTAAACTGCACAATGTCGGCGTGTCTTCGGTACAAGACAAAAAGAATAATGACCGTATTCAACGTATCTTAAAAAGTCTCAACATTCCTGTGGTCTTTGCCAAAGTTCATGCTGAATATGCAGGTCTAAGTTGCGGGTATGATGATACCACTCAGCTGGGAATTGATCGTTGGCTACAAGTTTTAGCGGTCGCACATGACCCCAAGCAAAATTATTGCATCATTAGTTGTGGCACGGCTTTAACCATTGATCTTGTGGATGGTTTACAGCATTTAGGTGGCTATATTTTACCCAATCTATATTTGCAACGTGATTCACTGATTCAAAACACCAAAGGCATTAAAATTCCTGATGCAGCTTTTGATGAGCTTACACCAGGACGTAATACCATTAATGCAGTGCATCACGGTATTGTTTTAGGCTTGGTCAGTGCAATCGAAAAAGTGTTGCAACAATCACCACGAAAATTAATCTTAACGGGTGGTGATGCCGCTTTATTTGCCAAGTTTCTTACACCCTATCAACCCAATATTGAGCCAGATTTGTTGCTCAAAGGCTTGCAGTCATTTATTCAACATTATCCTGAAACCAGTATTGGTTGAAGTAATGTCCATAATTGCGGAAATTCGCTAAAGCCATCTTGACGCATAAAATGCCCCGCTTCTTTTACAACGTGTATTTGGGCATTAATAAAATGCCCAAATTGTAATGCCAATGGTGGTGGAATATAAGGATCATCACTGGACAGCAACTGTAAACTCAAAGGCATTTTGGTCTGTAATAAACCACTATCCAAGCATGCCTGTGCAATAAAATCATCTAATTCAGGTCGGCTTGGTAGCTTGGACTTCAATCCAGAAATAAAAATTCCCGCTTTAATTTTCTGACCTCTATTTTTAAAATGTTGATTCAGATAATGCAGCACACTGATACAACCTAAACCATGTGCGACAATAATCGTATTTTTATCCAACTCACGAATTTGCATGTGTAGCGCCTGCTGCCAATGGTGGAATTCAGGTTGATTAGATTCAGGCAATACGATACGTTTAGAAATATGCCCTGCTTGTTGTATGCTCTGGCTGAGCCATGGAAACCAATGATCATTGCTGGACGCTTGATAACCATGAATAATATAAATTTTCTTTTGCTGTATATTCATAAATAATTATTTTTCTTATTAGAATTGGGGAAATAACAGCCTAAAATAGTGTGCTTTTTCACCAACAAAAAATATGAGTATTTTGTAATTTTGCCCTGCTGCATCTATAAATCGTGCTTAAAATAATTTCTGCGCTGGTCTTATCACAATCGCAATGACTAGAAATAGAAAAAGGCGCATTAAGCGCCTTTTTTGCATAAATCAAAAGATTATTTCTTCTGATCATTACCACCGAACAATGGGCCCATACCGCCACCACCGCCGAATTGTTTTTGCATACCACTGAATGATTTCATCATTTTTGCCATACCTGACGGATTGGCAAATTTCTTCATCATTTTCGCCATTTGCGCATGCTGTTTAATCAATTTATTGACTTCAACCACATCCATACCACAGCCTGCTGCAATACGTTTTTTACGGCTTGGATTCATCAAGTCAGGGTTACGGCGCTCTTTGACGGTCATCGATTGAATAATCGCTTCCATCTTTTTCACTTGTTTTTCAGGATTCGCTTGTGCAATTGCATCTTGAATACCTGAATTACTCATGCCCGGCAACTTGTCTAAGAAGCCCATCATGCCGCCCATTTTATTCATTTGGTCAAATTGCATCAGCATATCTTCAAAAGTGAAGTTTCCGCCTTTTTGCAATTTTTTCGCCATTTTTTCGGCTTTTTCTTTATCGACTTTACGTTCAAGTTCTTCGACTAAAGAAAGGACGTCACCCATACCCAAGATACGTTGTGCAATACGCTCAGGATGGAATGGCTCTAGAGCATCGAGCTTTTCGCCCATACCCAAGAATTTAATTGGCTTACCGGTAATTGCACGAACAGAAAGTGCTGCACCACCGCGGGCATCACCATCGGTTTTGGTTAAAATCACACCTGTAAGCGGTAAAGCATCATTAAAGGCTTTTGCAGTATTTGCCGCATCTTGACCTGTCATGGCATCAACCACGAACAAAGTTTCAGTTGGATTAATGGCTGCGTGAAGCTCTTTAATTTCGTCCATCATGTCTTCATCGACATGTAAACGACCTGCGGTATCGACAATTAAAACATCAGCAAACTGAATTTTTGCCTGTTCAATTGCACGCGTAACAATTGTAATTGGCTTTTCATCAGCAGTCGATGCAATGAAATATGCACCCACTTCGCCTGCCACAGTTTCTAGCTGTTTAATGGCTGCTGGACGATAAACATCGGCAGAAACCATCGCAACTTTTTTCTTTTGGCGTTCTTGTAAAAAGCGTGCCAGTTTAGCCGCAGTGGTGGTTTTACCCGCACCTTGTAAACCAGCCAGCAAAACCACAACAGGTGGCTTTGCTGCAAGGTCGAGGCTTTCATTCGCCGCGCCCATCATTTTTGTTAATTCGTCATGGACGATTTTTACGAAAGCTTGGCCCGGTGATAACTGAGTCATCACTTCTTGACCCAATGCTTCTTCCTTAACTTTCGCGATGAATTCACGAGTTACAGGTAACGCAACATCGGCTTCAAGAAGTGCCATACGTACTTCACGTAACGTATCTTTAATATTATCTTCGGTTAGCTGCCCTGAGCCAGTAACATTTCTTAAACTCTGCGTGAGTCGTTCTGTTAAGGTATCAAACATTGCAAAATCCGCTTAAAATTGCTAGTTGCAAAAAAATCTTTCTTAAAATAGAAAATTTATGCATAAGATGCTATAGGATACTGTAGTTCGCATAGAATTTATATAAATGAATATTCATCATCCTGAAAAAGGTTTGACATGATCAGTCTCCCCTTGGTTTACACGATCTTAGCATTAGTCGCTTATACCACATCTTTTTGGTATCTGTTTATAAAATTAATGGCTAAACATGATCCAAACCATTGGTTTATTGGTATTATTTTAGGCTTAGGCCTATTGCTCCATGCAACCGTTTTATACCATGACATGCTCACACCGATGGGGGTGAACTATGATGTTTTTGTCTTAATGTCATTTACATCAGGGCTCATGCTGTTACTTAGTCTGTTGTTCAGTACTTATCGTCCTATTTTGGCATTGAACTTGATTGGCATTCCTGTGGCAGCCACAGGACTGATTTTAGGTTTTGCCTTGAGCCAACCCACCCAGTTCATTGAACAACGCTCTTTGGGTTTAGATATTCATATTATTTTATCACTGTCTGCCTATGCTGTTTTACTCATGGCAACCATACAAGCGGTGATTTTATGGTTCCAAAACCGTGAGTTAAAAAACAAACAAAAAAAGCGCTTTTGGGTCAATTTACTGCCCTCTTTTCAAACGATGGAATCCTTACTGTTTGACCTGATCAATACCGGTTTTATTTTACTGACCGTGGCGTTGGTTTTTGGTTTCTTTACCATTGATAACTTCTTTGCCCAACATCTGGCACATAAAACAGCCTTTAGTATTGTGTCATGGTTTGTGTATGGTGCCTTGCTCATTGGTCACTACCAGTTTGGTTGGCGGGGGCAAAAAGCCATTCGCTTTACCTTAATTGGCTTTTTCTTATTGGCCGTGGGTTTTATCGGTTCCAAGTTTGTTTTAGAAATGATTTTAGGGAAATAATGCCTTTTATTCAATTTTACCAATTAAAAATATGGAACACTGATTAAATAATAGGCGTGGAACGTGGAAAATACACAAAAAAGCCCAATCGGGTAGGATTGGGCTTTGATTTAAAATCATAAACAACTGATTTATATAAAATAAAAATATAATTTCGTATAAGATGTATTATGTTAATTTTAGAAAAATTAAATTATGGTAAGAAAATAGATATCCCCATCCGACCAATTAAAAATACTAATAAAATAAGAAAAAACACTCGAATAAAACCACTTCCATAGCGTAAAGCCAAAAATGCCCCAAATATCGAACCAGCCATATTACAGATAGCGACTATCGCTCCAATGCTCCATAGAACATGACCCGAAGGGATAAAAAATAGTAATGCAGCACTAAATGTCCCTAAATTCACTAATTTTGCTGAAGCAGAAGCATTTAAAAAATCAAACCCAAAACACCTGACGAATAGGAAAAGTAAAAAACTTCCGCTACCTGGCCCAAAAACTCCATCATAGAATCCAATTAGAGCACCAAAGAAAATTCCCAATAGAACTTCCCTTTTACCACATTGAATATATGTATGAATTTTTCCTAAATCTTTTTTGATAAATGTATGAATTGCCATTAATATCAACAGAAAGAAGACAATATATTTCATTAATTCTTTTGGAATGAATGAAACAGACATAGCCCCTAAAAAGGCAAATATAAAGGCTGAAACCATAGTCGGTAATATTAGTATCCATATAATTTTTATTCTTTTTATATAAGTAGAAATAGAGGAAAGTGTTCCAGCTAACACAGCTAGTTTATTCGTTCCGAAAATAGTCGCTAAACTGTACTGCGGTAAAGTATGTATAAGCGCAGGTAATTGGACAAGTCCACCACCGCCAACAGCAGCATCGATTAGACCGCCACAAAAAGCAAAAAAACCTAATATAATTAAAGTATTATAAAAATCCATATGAAATGAACAATTCCTTTGATAAAAATATTTTTATCTAATTTTTTATTTTATAAAAACTGCTGTTATTTTAACCTACTTAAAGTTGTAATGATGCTTTTAAATATTTAATTATTCGACTCGACTTCGTTCCCATTTAATATAATGGTCGTTATGCAAAATTATCAAAAAAAATTAGTAAAAATAAAAATTTAAGACTCCCATTTTTATTACGGATAATGACCATTATGCTAATTTTAGTCAGATTAACTACATGTACTTTTTCCAGGTTCTACTTTTTTAATAATATTTAAGTTCTTTTCCTTTAAAATACAAATTTGAGAGCTAAATAATTTATTGATAGTGCTTAAGCTAATTGTATAAGCTACATTTTCTTCTATTTTATTTAAAGGAATATATATACAATTTTTTTCATCAACTGGAAGATTGACGTCTTTATAAGATATATCATATTCACTTTGATATTCTTTAGAAAAATCAATTTTTCCTATCTCAACTAAAAAACTATCCTTTCCGTAATTTTCAGACTCATTTGTGAAAATACACAAATTATCGTCAATAATTTTTGTATTAAGATCTCTACTCTGCTGATTACAGCCTATAAGTATTACTGCTAAAAAACTATATGTTATTTTATTCATAATCATGACTTTGGTAATAATTTTTTATCATAAGGATTCAATAAAAAACCTCTTAATATTTTTTCAAGGTATTCTGATAATTTTATACTTTTTTGATGATGATTTCTTATGGGCTTTACATTTTGTAAATACATTGCATCAAACCAAAACTCAATAATCCTACCTTGTTGTTCAAAATTAAAATCTTGAAATTTCTTATTTAAGTCTCGACCTGTTAAGTCTGTATCATAAGCTTTTAATTCACCTTTACCAGAATCAGTCGAATCTATTTCGGAGGTATATCCTCCACAACAAAGCTGCTTTATGCCAAGCCAAGCAGTGGATGCACCCATTTGGTACTGCCAAACATGCACCATTTCGTGAATAAACCAATGGCGTTCTTGACCTAATGCTTTACTATAATCAGGTGTTCTTAAGTAATCATCTTTGGGTAAATATATCTCACCTGCTGGAGTCATAGCATTACCTGTTCGAGTATGTATAATCCCGCCAATATGTATCCACACTTTAGAATAGTCGACAGCATCTTTAAAGACTAATCTAGACATAGCAACTTCACCTGAAGTCAGCTTTCTTTTCGTTTCTACTTTTATGACTGATGCTTTTGCCTTCATATCACCATCTATTATTTTTAGTTTTTCGATATAAGTAGAGATAACATTACTCGTCATGTGTATGCTCCTTAGAAATAATTTTTAGTTCAATTTGTTCAACTTCACTACCTGTTATAAGTTTAGTAAAACCATTTTTATCACTTGTTCCATAAATAACTTCACCTTTTTTATGGACTTCATAACAAACTTCAGTCAGTGGCTCACCTGTTAACTCATCTTGTAATAAAAATCTTTGACCATACTGAAACTCAGGTTTAGATACAAAGTTATTAGTATTTTTTGATTTTGATAAGGTTTGGGAACTACCTGATCCACTACTCATGACAGCAAGGTCAGAAATTTTTAAATATCTTGAACCACAAGTCGAAGTATCACCGATAGCAACAATACTTTTATCGCTAACAATCATAAAACCTTGATTAGAGGCAATAGCTCTCGATTGAACTTTACATTTAGGGCAATAATGCGTCATTCCATCTAGATGTACAGCCTTACCCTCAACCAGAAAAGATGAGTCACCTAAAACAATGATTCCACCATGATCCGTTTTACAACCAATGGTAATTAATGCTTTCATTTATAATTTTATATTTGATTAATAATATCGCTATTAAAACATAAGAAATAATTGATACAAAATTTGAGCTCCCCTAAATTGAAGTCTATTTAACCCAAATCTTGCTTAAGAAAGGCTGTTTATTTATCTTAAGCCTAATGATTATTTTTCAAGACAAAACATTCTAATTTAAATTGGTTGGTTTAGTTGTAACTATGTTGACTGGTCAATTTGGGGTAAATCGAGTCTTACGTAATCGTATTAAATAATTTAATCCTTAGATCATATAAAGAAAACTAAATCCTGTGCTTGACTCTTGTAGTTAAAAACAGGACATTTTAATTGGTGAATAACAGCATTTGTTATTCACCAAATACTCATGCCGATCTCAGGCTATAATATTTCAAAGCCCTTTGCCTAGACAACCCACACAAAAAAACGTATAACACCGTTTTTCAATTTGACCGGTGACACCGCTGTGAAACTCATTCTTGCACCCATGGAAGGCTTAACCGATCCCATTATGCGTGATGTACTGACGCATATCGGCAGCTTTGACTGGTGTGTCACTGAGTTTATTCGTGTCACCAACTCTGTCTTACCTGACCACGTTTATCATCATTATTGTCCTGAATTACTGACTGAAGGTAAAACTGCGGCAGGTACTCCCGTACATGTACAATTTCTAGGCAATGATCCTGAAATGCTGGCAGCCAATGCCATTCGCGCTGTCGCACTGGGTGCACCTGCCATTGATATGAACTTTGGTTGCCCTGCCAAAACCGTGAACCGTCACCGTGGTGGTTCAGTGCTGTTAGATGAACCTGACGTGGTTTATGAACTGGTCAAAGCCGTTCGGGATGCTGTACCTAGCCATATTCCAGTATCTGCAAAAATGCGGTTAGGCTATATGGACAGAAACTTTACTTTAGAAAATGCACATGCAATTGAAGATGCAGGTGCTGCTTGGGTAACGGTACATGCGCGTACCAAAGCCGAAGGTTATACACCACCTGCATTTTGGGATCAGCTGCAACCCATTCGTGAAGCACTTAAAATCAATGTCATTGCCAATGGTGAAATTTGGACCAATAACGATGCTAAACAATGTCGTTTAGAGTCAGGTTGTGAAGATTTAATGATTGGTCGTGGTGCAGTCACCACCCCCGATTTAACCCGATGTATCCGCCAAAATTTAGATGAAGCACTCATCACTTGGGATGAGCTTTTAGCCCTACAAATTCGTTTCCTACATGGCCCTTATAAAAAAGAAATTAATATGGTAGGACGCTATAAGCAATGGATTGGTATGATGTCAAAGCATTACCCTGAAGCAAAAATGCTGTGGAATGAAGTCAAACGTATCAAGCAGCTAAGTGAAATTATTAAAAAACTAAAAATTTCTTAAATTTTAAATAAAAATTTTTAATAGTTTAAAAGGTTTTATTTTTCAATCAAAAACTAATAGGTAGTGTTTAAATTTAACGTGTTATCCACCTATTTTTCATATCCTGATTATATTTCAACAAAAATAGATGTAAGACAGCCTCGTGATTCTCTTTCTTCTTTGAAAAGCTCAAAGTTTTTC